>CACWQH010000049.1 GCA_902762955.1 uncultured Lachnospiraceae bacterium | reverse complement strand
TACCATATAGACCTGTTTCTGTCTGATATACTGTAACCTTATTTATAAACCTTATTTATATAAGAAGACAAGGCTTAAGCCTATGACACATTAAAAATTCTATGTCGAAGTGAAATTATGGATTATAATTGACATGTCTAAAAAAATTAAATTTGTTATTGACATAATGGAATAAGTGTATTATTATACTATTGTACTAAGCAAGTAATACAATAATACAGAAAAAGTGGGAGGTGAGTAAATGTCATGGAAATTTGATAACAGTTCGCCTATTTATATTCAGATTATGGAGCAGATAAAGCGTATGATTGCAAGAGGAGAGCTTAAGCCGGGAGAAAGAGTACCGGCTGTAAGGGATATGGCTCTTACGGCAGGAGTTAATCCAAATACTATGCAGAAGGCTTTATCAGAGCTTGAACGGGCGGGGATTCTTGTTTCAAACAGAACGGCAGGCAGATATGTGGCAGATTTAAATGATAATAATATCAATCTGAAAAATGATGCAGGCTATAAGCTTACAAAAAATTATGTTGAGGGAATGAGAGAGCTCGGATTTAATGATGGCGAATTGGTCGATGAGGTTAATAAGTTTATAAATGGATAAAGAGATATCGGGATGTAAAAGATGGGGAAAGATAAAATAATATAAAGACGGTGGAAAAGATAAAAAAGTTAAAGGAAATAAAGAATATAAAAGTAATAATAGAATAAAAATTTAGAATAATTTTATTTAAGATGAAAATGGAGGGAAAGAAAATATGAGTAATCTCGTTGAAATATCCCAGGTAGAAAAGGGATATGGAAGAAAAAAACAGGTTTTTACAAACCTTAATCTCAGCCTTGAAAGTGGTAAGATTATCGGTTTGCTTGGACCAAACGGAAGTGGCAAGACCACACTTATAAAAATGCTGGCAGGTCTTTTAAAACAGGATGCCGGAGAGATAACGATAAACGGACAGAAGGTAGGTCCGGATACAAAGGCGGTTGTTTCATATCTGCCTGAAAGAACATATTTTAATGAAAGTCTTAAAATAAAAAATCTGGTAAATATGTTTAAAGATTTTTATGCGGATTTCGATGAAGCAAGGGCATATCATATGATGGAGCTTCTTAAGATAGAACCTGAAATGGTTTTTAAAAAGCTGTCAAAAGGTAATAAAGAAAAGGTTCAGCTTATAATGGTAATGAGCAGACGAGCAAAGCTTTATCTTCTGGATGAGCCGATTGCCGGAGTTGATCCGGCAGCCAGGGATTATATACTTCAGACGATTATTACCAACTATGATACTGAAGGTTCAATCCTTATATCGACACACTTGATTTCAGACATTGAAAATATACTCGATGATGTAATATTTGTAAAAGAAGGTAACATAGTCTGTCACCAAAATGCTGATACACTTAGAAATGAAAAAGGACAGTCTGTTGATGAGATATTCAGGGAGGTATTCAGATGTTAGGAAAATGTATTAAAAACGAAATTGTAAATAGATATAAACCATTACTTTTAGCATATATAGTCGAGCTTGTTTATAGTCCGATTTATTATATGCTGGCGCAGATACAACCGCATATAACCAATAATTATATAGGCATGCTGGTTATACTTTTAAGAATTATGTGGGTATTTATTAATCTGGGAGTGTTAGGTGTAGTATTTATATATCCTTTGGTTGATTTTAGAAATCGTATGTTTAAAGATCAGGGATACCTTACCAATACATTACCTGTTAAAACATCAACTCTTATGATATCAAGAGCGATAACGGATATTTTAACTTATATCAGTGCTGCAATTGTCATACCGTTCGCAAGCTGTATAGCAGCTATGGATTTTTCAATATATAGAGATGTTGCTCATTATATATCTGATTTTACAGATAGCTTTGGTATGAGAGTTTCGCCTGCAACAATTATCACATTTATCATTTTAATTGGCGTAGTAATACTTGCCAGCACCATGATTTCGCAGTGGATGTTTAATGCTGCATACGCATTCGGACATTCCTTCTCCAATAATAAAAGAGCTATGTCAGTTGTTGGAATGATTCTTATATATCTTATCTTCCAGGTTATAGGTGTAATATTTATCTATATACTGAGTGAAACAGGCATAGCAAGTGAAGTGGTATTTAACGGTCTTGACAATAACATCAAAGCTGCGAACAATTTCCTGGCAATCATCAGTGTATTTGAAGTTATTTCTTCAATCGGCTGTATAGCACTCACCGGCTGGATTGTAAAAAACAAACTCAACCTGGAGTAAACGCACACCGCTTAAGAAAAACCATTATTATAAATAAGAGCCGGGCAATCGATGAGAGGTATATCAAGGTATCTCATTGATTGTCTGGCTTTTTACTTTTGTATATTAGATGTGACAAGGTGCTGTACTAGTTTTGGATTTATCATTTTTGAAAATTTTTAACACCCATTTGTGATAACTATTTATTCATTTATCTCTTTTTTTAAACCAAAATGTAACCGAACGGATACATATGTGCAAAATTTAATCTTGCATTTTATTACATAAGAGAATAGTATTTCCATATAGCAGTTTTTAATAATTCATTCGCGAATGTAGTCAAAAAACGTACAAATTCCTACTTTTGAATATTTATAAACTATGTAACAGCTATGTCTGTTATGTGTTGTTTTTGTGCGGATTTTCAACAAAAAATTTTCCAAATAGATATTTTGTAGAAGTTTTTAAATAAAATATTGTTAATAAACTATAATTATTTTATAATTGGAGGAGAAAAGATGTATTTTGAATGGGATATAGAAAAAGATTTAATAAATATACAAAAACACGGAATATCCTTTGAAGAAGCTAAAACAGTCTTTTATGATGAAGATGCTTTATTAGAATATGATGAATTACATTCAGATGATGAAGATAGATTTCGTATTATTGGATATAGTAGTAATAATAATTTACTTATAGTCGTTCACTGTATTCGTGAAGAAGAAATAATACGCATTATATCTTCAAGAAAGGCAACATCATCAGAAAGAAAAAAATTTGAAAGGAGATTTTAACTATGAATGTCATAGACGAAAAAGATGAATTTCTTGAAAAAGAATTTGATTTTAGTAAGGCCGTAAAAAACCCTTATGCAAAAGAATTAAATAATCAAATAACCATAAAAATTAACAAAGTAGCTATTGATTATTTTAAAGAAGAAGCAGAAGAAACAGGAATCCCATATCAGACATTAATCAATCTTTATTTGACTGATTGTGCCATGAATAAAAAGAAAATTAATATTAAATGGGAATAACAAATTCATCTATTCATATGTCACATTATGAAAATTAAGGCAGACTAAATCACGCTAACCTCAAAAATAGTCTGCTTTTCTTTTTTTATGCGATGGACTAAATCAAGCATATTGCAAAAACAGTCCGTCTTTCTCTTTGTGTCGAGCAGACTAAAACACACCTATCGAAATTTGTGTTGACAAAAACTGAATCTGTGTTATAGTTGTAGCAGAACAAATATAATATGAATAAACTGCACTATTATAAAAAATATGTTATAATATTGCAGTCAGAAAGTGAGGGATTGATATGGATGCAGAAAAGTTCACAAGAAAATCATTGGAGGTAGTTGAAAATTGCGAGAAGCTTGCGTACGAGTACAACAATCAGGAGATAGACCAGGAGCATTTGCTCTACAGTCTGCTTACTGTTGATGACAGTCTTATAGCTAAGCTGCTTGCCAATATGGGCATAAATGTTGAGAGCTTTTCAAAGGAAAGTGAGAAGCTTGTTGCATATCGCCCTAAGGTTTCGGGAGGAAAGCTTTTTACAAGCCCGGATTTTTCCAAGGCGCTTATACAGGCTGAAAAGGAAGCAAAGCAGATGGGAGATGAATATGTATCTGTTGAGCATATTTTCTTAGGTATACTTGAGAAGATGAATAAGGCTGTTAAGGGACTGATACTTGGATATGGTATAACAAGAAATAAGTTCCTTGAAGTGCTAGCAGGAGTAAGAGGTAACAAAAGAGTAGAAAGTGATAATCCAGAGGCAACATATGATACGTTAAATAAATACGGATATAACCTTGTGGAAAGAGCCAGAGAACAAAAACTGGATCCGGTTATAGGCAGAGATGCAGAGATAAGAAATATAATAAGGATACTATCAAGAAAGACGAAGAATAATCCTGTTCTTATAGGTGAACCGGGTGTTGGTAAGACGGCAGCGATAGAGGGGCTTGCTCAGCGTATAGTAAGAGGAGATGTTCCGGACTCACTTAAGGACAAGGATATATTTGCACTTGATATGGGTGCTCTTTTAGCGGGCGCAAAGTATAGAGGCGAGTTCGAGGAAAGACTTAAAGCAGTGCTTGATGAGGTAAAGGATTCTGACGGACAGATAATACTTTTCATAGATGAGCTTCATACTATAGTGGGTGCCGGTAAGACGGAAGGTGCTATGGATGCGGGCAATATGCTTAAACCTATGCTTGCACGAGGAGAACTTCACTGTATAGGTGCAACCACGCTTGACGAGTACAGAAAATATATAGAGAAGGATCCTGCTCTTGAAAGACGTTTTCAGCCGGTTATGGTAAATGAGCCGACGGTTGAAGATACAATTTCCATACTCCGAGGTATCAAAAACAGGTATGAGGTATTTCATGGCGTAAAGATAAATGATAGCGCCATAGTCAGTGCGGCTACGCTTTCGGACCGATACATCACGGACAGATTTTTGCCGGATAAGGCAATAGACCTTATAGATGAGGCATGTGCCATGATTAAGACTGAGCTTGATTCCATGCCTGCCGAATTAGATGAGATAGATAGAAGAATCATGCAGCTTGAGATAGAAGAAGCGGCTCTTAAAAATGAAGAGGATAATCTGAGTCAGGAAAGACTTGCAACTTTAAGAGAGGAGCTTGAGACACTTCGTGAGCAGTCTAAACAGATGAAGGCGGTTTGGGAAAATGAAAAGTCAGGTGTTGAGCATATAAGAGGTCTGCGTGAGGAATTGGAGGATATAAACAATCAGATAGAGATTGCCCAAAGAAACTATAATCTTGAAAAGGCTGCTGAGCTTCAGTACGGAAGACTTCCACAGCTTAAAAAGGAGATAGAAGAGCTTGAAGTAAAGGTAAGCGAAAAGGATAACCGACTTGTACATGAGTGTGTAACCGACGAGGAGATAGCAAAGATTATCTCCAAGTGGACAGGTATACCTGTGTCAAAGCTTACAGAAAGTGAGAGAAATAAAACTCTTCATCTTGCAGATGAGCTTCATAGGAGAGTTGTCGGACAGGACAATGCCGTATCGCTTGTGAGTGATTCTATTATAAGATCAAAGGCGGGCATAAAAGATCCGACCAAGCCAATTGGCTCATTCTTGTTCCTTGGACCTACAGGTGTAGGTAAGACAGAGCTTGCAAAGACACTTGCCGAGTCACTTTTTGATAATGAGAACAATATGGTTCGTATCGACATGAGTGAGTATATGGAAAAGCACAGTGTGGCAAGACTTATCGGAGCACCTCCGGGATATGTGGGATATGACGAGGGCGGACAGCTTACCGAGGCAGTCAGAAGAAAACCATACTCGGTTGTACTCTTTGACGAGGTTGAAAAGGCACATCCGGATGTCTTTAATGTACTTCTTCAGGTGCTTGACGATGGACGTATAACAGACTCTAAGGGTAAGACAGTAGACTTCAAAAATACAATTCTTATTATGACCTCTAATATAGGCTCGGAGTTTTTGCTTGACGGTATAGATGAAAACGGAGAGATAAAATCCGAGGCAAATGAACAGGTTATGAATATGCTTAGGGCGCATTTCAGACCGGAGTTTCTTAACAGACTTGATGAGATAATCATGTTCAAGCCGCTTGATAAGAATTCTATAAGTGGAATTATAAATCTTCTTGTGGCTGACTTAAATAAGAGAATTGCGGATAAAGAGTTAAGACTTGAGGTTACCGATGCGGCAAGAAATTATATTATAGATTCCGGTTATGATCCTATCTACGGAGCAAGACCACTCAAGAGATTTCTTCAAAAGAATGTTGAAACCTTAGTAGCACGTGCAATACTAAGTAATGTGCTTCATCAGGGAGATACGATAATTCTTGATTATAGTGGTAAAGAGTTATATATAAGAAATTCGCAATTGCAATAAAATGTCTTTTTGAATATATCGCTGAATAAATAAAGATGGTTTATGGATTTTCTTCAATTCATAAGCCATCTTTTTTTAAATTGACTTAGAATATAGAGTATACTCTAAAATCGAAAAATAATATTGACAAAAACAGACAGTAATGGCATAATTATATACACGATATTGGTAGAGAATGTGCACATGGACTTGTTCAAAAGCAAGGAGTATTACATATGAAAAACAAAAAAACATTATGGTTAGTATTATTTTCTGTATTTATAACATTAGAGTTGTTTTTGATTAAATCGTCATACTATGAATTTATAAGATTGGGAAATATTTTTAATACTTTTTCATTTATATTTGGGATTATAAGCTTTTTTATTGTGCTTATAATCCTTGTTTTTTTGAGAGAAAAATATATTGATAAAGAAAATCATAAGATATCTATAATGAATATTTTGAAGTTGATTTCTATAGCTATATTATTTATTCTTTTAATTAGTTTAATAAATGGTCTTATATCTGTAGTGGTATATAAAAGTATGTATTTACATAGGAACATATCATATATAAAAACAGTTATCAATATTATAAGTTCAATAATTGCTTTTATTCTATCTCCTATGTTGATAATTTTATTTTGGAATGGTTTAAAAGAAGAAAGTATTATATTATCATATAAAAAACATTTTAATTTAAAAGATTACTGTAAGTATTTATGCCTGATTTTCATAGCATCCTTTTTCGGATTTATTACCAGTTTTTTGGCGGACATAATTAAAAATCAATTGTTTTCATATTTATTTAGTCTGATTATAGTATCTTTATTTGGAAGCATATCCATTATAATATCAGAAAAAATATATGACTCGGATTTCTCAATTAAAAGATTTCATAAAAAAATAATATCTCTTATAATTATTTCTTCAATATCATTTGAATGTATGTGTCCTACGGTATATGCTGATGAATTTGATACTACAGAATATGATGAATATACGAAATCAGACAGTGTCGAAGATGAAGACGAAAGCTTAGAATCGATAGATTTTAACAGGCAGGAAGAAGTAACTGAAATTCAGCCGGTTGATTATAATAAAGATGACGTTCTTAAAATGCCACAGGACTACTATTATATAGAAGAACCGGAGGGCGAGCTTGTTGCAGCAAGTGAAGATTCAAGGACATATCAGGTATCGGAGAGGAGTTTTATAACACAAATTGGTGGAACCTCATTTGTTTATGAGGACGAAAATGGAGAATTAAGCTTAGTCGATAATAATCTTGAGGAATCGGGAGATTGTTATGAGAACAAGGCTAATGATTATTCAGTTAAATTACCTACAAACATAACAGAAGAAACAGGTATTAAAATTAATAAAGACGGATATGATATTGAAATAATACCATTAGATGGTGATTTTTCAAAACCTGCTGTATCTGATAATGCAATTTTATATAATGATGTATTTGATGGGGTAGACTATCAGTATACAGTTTTGGGTGATTTAATAAAAGAAGACATTGTACTTAATAGAAATATAGAAAGAAATATATTTAGATTTTGTATAAAAGCAGATGGATTTTATGTCTCTTTACAGGATGGAGCAATTATAGTTACAAGAGAAAAACCGAATGACAACACCGATGATGAGATTGTTGAACCGTTATATACTATTCTTGCACCGGATATGACCGATGCATCAGGAAATATTTCAAATAATGTTGAATTAAATTTAGATGATTCGGAAGGCTTATATATTGCAACAATTACAGTAGATTCAGATTGGCTTAATGATGTGGAAAGAGCATACCCGGTACGTATAGATCCGACAATAAATGTTGACTCTGATAATATAGGGTTATATGGCGTTGAGCAGGGGTCTCCAAACAGCATAATAGGAGATAACAGATATCCATATGTCGGATATGATGATGGCATAGCGAGTTTGAATCTGAGCATTTTTCATACTATGCACCTTATGACAAGAACATATGTTGGTGTAGACTATGATTTTACTCAAATAAGTAGCGAGGCAAAAATAGATAGTGCCACACTGAGCTTATATCACTATACGGCATATAGTAAAGGTACAACAAATTTTGGACTTTATTCGGTTGATTCGGAATGGGATAAAGGTAATCTTACATGGAACAATCAGTTGAATCTTGAACATACTTTTATAGGATATCAGTTGGCAAATCCAACTGAAGGATACTTAAATTGGGATGTAAGAGATATAGTTAATTCTTGGATAAATGGTTTATCATCAAATAATGGTTTTGTTATAAAAGCAGAAGATGAAAATAATATGCAGTGTGAGGTGTTTTATAACAAAAACGGAGTGTATAAACCCCAGCTTACGATTGAGTGGACAATTCCTGATCCGGTTGATGTAAACTATCCGCTTGATGAAATAACAGTAAATCTTAGACCGATAACGGAAAAAGATGTAGAAGGTAAGCTTAATTTTGACGGTATATTTGCTGATGGTACAGCTACACCTGAATCAGAAATAAGCTACAGTATTGTTCCTCAAATAGATGGAGGCTTAAGCTCTGCAACAACAACTTCAAGCTTAAGCTATAAGTACCCTGACACGGATTTGTTTAATAATACTTTTCCGGAAGGGACAAAATATAAGGACAAACTTTCAAACTATCAGACCGGATTATATACAGGAATTCCACTTGATACGATTTACAAAATATCCGCACAGGCTCAGAAGGAAAACGATAAAAGTAGTGTAAAATATAGTGATGAATTTCTTGTATATAAGATAAAGGAGTTAGATACATTTCCTTATATAGCGAGATATTATGGTGTTCCGCTTGACACCATAATGAAAGATAACCATGTGCATGACACACTGGTTGTAGAAAATAATACGATATTCATAAGAAATCCCAAAACCAACATTCCATATACACCGGAAGAAAAAGATATTGATGCAATGAGAGCAATAGATGCATCACTTATGGGCAGGGGGCTTCATTGTGAATATGGATTTGAACCTATAAATCTTAATACCGGTAATTTTTATTATAATACGTCAGATGCAACTATAGATGATTTAAACGGGGAATTTGGTATAGAACGTACTTATAACTCTAAGGCTGTATCGGGAAGCTCATATTTCGGTAGAAACTGGAGCTTTTATTATGATGAACATTTATCTCTTAAATCTGACGGAAGTATAGCATATAAGCTTGGTGACGGAAAGATACTTATATTTAATCCTAATGGTTCGGGAGGTTATATATCTCCTGAGGGATATAATTATGCAATTGAGAGGTTATCAAAAATCATAGGTTCAGGGGAAGATGCCTACACGATATATACATATACAATAACCGATAGCGATGGCATTATTAAAACCTTTAATTCTTATGGACTTCTGACAAGTATAGAAAATAAAGGCCTTATTACCACACTTACATATGATGATAACTATATTCTTGACTATATAACATCTCCATCAGGAAAAATATTTGATATTACATCAGATGAGCAGGGAAGAATAACCGAAATTAAACTTCCAAATTCTTCCTCGCTTCGCTATGCCTATGACGATGCAGGTAATCTTATTACATATACCGATGCTGTAGGAAATGTTATTAAATACAGCTATGACAGCAGCCATAATATGACAGCATGGTACGATGGCAACGGAACGCGAATAGTAAAAAACATATATGATGATAAGGGCAGAGTAACATCACAGACTGATGCTGAGGGTAATACAGTTACACTTTCTTATTCCAATAATCAGACAAAGACAACCGATGCCAATGGAAATGTTACCAAATACACCTATGATAATCTGTACAGGACAACCAAGATAGAGTATGCAGATGGAAAATCCGTTAATTATACTTATGACAATAATAACAATCTTGCCTCAGATGACAGATATACATATACATATGATTCAAGGGGCAATATGCTTACCCAAAAAAGAAAGGATGGCAAAAATCAAAGCTATACCTATAATTTGGAAAATCAGGTAACATCAATTACGGATTACGATGGAACAAAAATAAAATTCACATATGACAACAAAGATTTGACAGCTATAACATACCCTGACGGTTCAAAGGACATATACACCTATAATGCCAATCATCAGGTACTTAGCCATACAGATAGAAACGAAAATACTGAAAACTATACATATGATAATGCTGTTTTATCATCTTATACAGATTTTAACGGCAATAAATATGCCTATGCTTATGATTCTATGAATCGGTGTATTACGATGACTGCTCCTGATGGAAATGTTACAAGGATTACCTATTTAGCTAATGGAGAAAAAACAAGCGAGATATATCCGGATGGTACGGTAAAAACATATACATTAGATAAAGCATACAATACAACGATAATTACCAACAAGGCAGGCTATACTTCTGATTTTACATATAATGGCCTGGGTAAAATAACAAAAGCAACAGATCCTCTTGGCAATACTATCGAATATACCTATGACGGAAACGGCAACAGGAAGACCGAAAAGGATTTAAATGGTCACATAACCGAATACGAATATGACTGCCATGACAGAATTATAAAAGCGACATATGCTAAAGGAGAGACGGAAGAACGTACTATATCATATTCATATGATGAGCATGGTAACGTGTTGACTGAGATGCTTGATGATGTTCTTGTGGCTTCATATGGATATGATGAGAATACAGACAGCATCATAAGTGTCACGGATGCCATAGGCAATGTCACATCATTTGAAAATGATGCATTGGGAAGACCTACAGCAGTTATATACAATGATGGAAATAAGGTTTATTACTCATATAATTATATGGGCAAAATTACAGAATATACAGATAAAACCGGATTAATTACGGAGTATACATATGACGCAACCGGCAATCTGGTTGAATCAGTAACAAATGATGAGATAAAGACAACCTATACATATGATGCAAACGGAAATCTGCTAAGCAAAACTGATACCTTAGGAGGTCTTATTTCCTATTCTTACGACAGCATGAATAACTGTATATCATATACTGATGAAAACGAAGGTGTATATGAATATACATATGACTATATGAGAAATATAACCTCCATGAAAAATCCTAATGGAGATATATCAGGCTACGAATATGACAAGATGGGTAATGTCATATCCAAGACGGCATATAATGGTGCAGTAATAGAGTATTATTATGATGCAGCAGGCAATATTATATCAAGTAAGGATGCAATTGAAAACGTGACCAATTACAGCTATGACGGTAAGGGACAGCTGCTTACAAAAACAGATATATACGGATATGTGACGTCCATGGAGTATGATGCCTTTGGCAATATAATAAAAGTCACGGATGCTTCAGAAGAAGACATATACCTGACATATGACAACATGAATAACCTCGTTAAAACCGAACTTTCAAATGGGGATATAAACGAGTTCAAATATGATGAATTAGGAAGACAGATTGAAGTAACAGATGCAGCAGGACTAAAAACGGAATATACTTATGATTCTATGGGTAGATTATTGTCTGAAAGTGATAATACAGGAGCAAAAACAAGATACGAATATGATGATTACGGAAGACTTTCTAAAGAGACAGATACCATAGGAAGAAGCATAAGCTACGAGTATGATACATATTCAAATGTATCAGGTATTACAAACTATGATGGAAATACAACAAATTATGTCTATGACCTTAGGGGAAATAACACGGAGATTGACACAAAGGATGGTGCAAAACAGTTATATGAATACGATGCAGTAGGTAATGTAACGACTTATAGCATAGGCGAAAAAACATATGAATATGAATACGATATACTTAACCGCATAATATCCGAAACTTCGCCTTCGGGAATAGTAAAAGAGTATGAATATGACTGTATGGACAATCTTATATCAGTTACAGACGGAAATTCGGTTAAGACCTCGTATGAGTATGACCTTATGGGCAACCTTATAAAAAGCTTGGACGGTAACGGTGGTTCATACACATATACATATGATAAGCTTGGCAGAATGACATCTGAAAAGACTCCTAACGGGAGTACCACAGAGTATATATATGATGCGCTTAATCGCATATCAAAAATTAAGGATGCTAATGGCTTCGTAACAGAATTAGACTATGATATATACGGTAATCTGACTGAGACAAAATCAGAGAGGGGAGCTGTATATAAATACGAATATGATAAACATAATAATCTTATAAGAAAGACGGATGCACTTGGCAATACGACTACATATGATGTTGATTTGGCAGGATTAGTTAAGTCCATTACTTATCCTAATGACGCCTCATATACATACGGATATGATGAGATAAACAGAGTAACGGACATAGAATCACCTAACGGATATAAAGTAAGCTTTACATATGATGATGCAGGCAATCTGGCATCAAAGGAAGATAACCTTGACAGGAAGACAACATATGAGTATGACAGATTTCATCATATGACCGGTGTGACAGATGCAGAAGGAGTAAAAGAAACCTACAAATACGATATATATGATAATCTGATAAGCCATACTGTGGCAGGTGGAGCTAAAACAACTTACAGCTATGATATGGAAGACCGATTGGTAAATATAGCAGATGCAGAAGGAAAGAAAACTTCATTTAGTTATGACAACGAAGGAAATATAACCGGCATTGAAAAAATCGGAGGCAGAAAAACTACATATAAATATGACAATAATTATAATCTCATAGAAGAGATAAATCCTAGGGGATACATTACTTCGTACGAATACGATCCGGATGGTAATGTGGAGAAAGTCACCGATGCATCGGGTCAGAGTGTGGAGTATACTTATGATGCATTAAATCAGATAACAGGCATTAAGAATGTAAATGGTGCAGTCACAAGCTACAACTATGACGCACACGGCAATCTGTCTGATTATATCGATGCTAAGGGTAACAAAATAAGTTATACATACAATCTAAATGATGAGCTTATAAAGATTAAGGGAGAAAACGGAACCATAACCACATATGAATATGACAGCGTTGGAAACCTTACCAGACAGACCGATGCACGTGGAAATGAAACAGATTATGAGTATGATGCGGAAAATAATCTTATTCAAATCACATCCGCTGACGGCAAGGTTGAAAGGCTTACATATGATATAGCAGGTAACTTAAAAAGCTTAATATATCCTGATGGAACAACCATAGATTACGATTATGACAAGTTGAACCGACTGATAGAAAAGGACTATACTTCTGATAAGGAAAGCTCATCCGTGATGTATGCCTATGATACTGACGGCAACAGGATATCCATGGATGACAGGACAGGTAATACATCATATACCTATGATATACTTGGAAGACTTTCAAGTGTTACAGACAGCAATGATAAAGAGATACATTATTCATACGACGAGGCAGGAAGGCTAAAGGATGTAACCTATGCCGACGGAAGTAAAATATCCTATGAATATGACAAAAATGACAACATAATCAAGGTATCCTCGCCTTCGGGAGATACGACATATATATACGACATGCTTGACAGGGTAATAAAGGAAGAAAGACCGGATAAGAGCACCACAGAATATATATACGGCGAAAACGGCCTTAAAAGCATAACCAATAAGGATGAAGCAGGAGAACTTCTTTCATCCTTTGCATACGAATACGATACGCTTGGATATATTACAAAGGAAACCGCTTCTCAGAAGGTTATAGATGAGGACGGAACAAAAAGACTTGTAAATGCCATAAGAGTATATGAATACACTGATTCCGGTGAGATAAAGGAATTTGTGGAAACACAGGACAAGGAAACCGTAACATATACATATGCTTATGACAAGGCAGGAAACAGGACATCGCTTACTATATCAGGCGGTGGAAAAGACGAAACCATAAAATACGAGTACAGTGACACCAACAGGCTTATATCAACAAAAAGCAATATATCTGGTATCACAACATATGATTATGACGAAAACGGCAACTTGATATCCGAGGCAAATGGTGATATAGAAAAAACTTATGAATACACAGTGGAACAAAGACTTGCTGCCGTAAGAGAAGGCGGTACAGTTTTACTTGCTGCAAGCTATGATGGTGACGGCAACAGGATATTTACTGCGTCAAGAAGGGTACTTGAAAATGAAATATCTGAAGAAAAGAAAGAAGAAGGTTATGATACAGATGAAACAGTAACTTATAAAAAGAAATATAATACAGAAAAAGATGCTGTTTCTGATGATGAGAAAACGACAGAAATATCTGTAGACAAAAAAGAAAAATCTGGTAATGAAACAGTTACAGATTCAGAAATAAAAGATAATGATGAAATTAAAGAAGATAGTTCAAATGCAGAAGATAAAGAACAGAAAAACTTAAAGGTCAGTAATAAAAATATCTTCTTGTATGGATTCGCACAAGAGAGTATACTGTTAACAGATTCATTAAACGAAACAGAAGGAGTCATATTATCAAGATGGCTTTCATCAGTCTGGGATTTTAATGATACATCAGCGGAAGATGATATCAATGATAATATATCTGATGATAAAAATACCGATGAAAAAGATGATGCGGAAGGTAATAAAGAGAAAAGCGAAAGTGATGGTTATAAGAATAAGTCCGATGATGATTCGGACGAAGAAAGAGACAGAAATGAAAAGCTTTTGGATGATGCGGGCGTAACCGAAGCAGAGAAAGCAACAATAATCATACCATATACAAAGAGTACTACAGAGTATAAGACCATAGAAACCGAGGATTACTCACTTACATACTATGTAAATGACATAACAAGACAGGATGCTCAGGTACTTATGGAGTACGGCTCTCAAAACGAGCTCAAAAATTCATACATATATGGTAATGAAAGAATAGCAAAAATTGAATATGGTACAGATAGTGCAATAACTAACGGTTATTATACCAACGTATATGATTCACTATATAGTGCAGACAGTACAAGCGAGGTTATGGGCAGTATATCGAACTATTATATGTATGACGGTCGTGGTTCAGTAGCTCAGCTTATAAATGAGCAGGCAGAACTAAAAGCCTCGTATATATATGACGCATATGGTAACATAACCTATGGTTCAAATGCCTACGAAAGCTTTTATGGCTATAATGCTGAAGAGACAAGCCCCGTAACAGGATTGGAGTACCTGAGGGCAAGATACTATGACAGTGAAGTAGGAAGATTTAACACGCCTGATACTTACCTTGGGGATATAACAAATCCACAAAGCCTTAATCGCTATGCTTATGTAGAAAATAATCCTGTAAACTTGATTGATCCGTCGGGGCATGTGCCGATTGTGTTAGTAGTAGGTGCGATAGCTGTAGCTGCCGGAAAAGCTTATGGTAAGTATAATGATGAAAAAGCCAAGAAAAATGAGCAAAACAAAAAACAAACTGCATATGAGTTATCTCAAAAAAGTACCGAATATATAAATACTGCAAATGAAATAGAATATGCAAAAAGTAAAGGCATAAATGTGTCAATCACAAGCAGAATAAAAAATTATACATCATTACCGATATCAAATGAAGAATATGAAAGGCAGAGATATTTAGACAATGTATATAAGGCTGCAGGGCTTACATTTGATATAATAAGGCTATCCACCAAATACAGAAATCTATGTCAAAACGGAAAGAAGCTTAATAAGAATAATAAAATCGCTGACGGAACTGTTAAAGTTGGTAAAGGACTTACATTAATCGGTTTAATTCCATATGTAACCGGAGCCGCATTGGCGGAGGCAGGAGTAGCCACAGCGGCAAATATACCAATAGTTGGCGGATTTACATATGGTATGGCGGCTGGAGGAATCACTGCATTTACAGGATTTTCCGAATATGCAATAGGTGCATCGGATATTGTAGAAGGTATAACCGGATATAATCCTGTACGTGATAGTATAATGCTTGGCGATGAGATAACATACGTAGGAATAAAGGAAGATATTGATTTTGCGACTGACATAGGTCTGACATATGGTGTATTTGGATATTTAGGTAATAAAATAAATAGTAGACCTAAACAGCCGGATGAAGTTGCTGCCGAGGAATATAGTGGAAAGACCAGTTATGGAAATTCGAGTGAAAATGTTAGCAAGACCAACTATGGAAATGTAAACGAAAATGTTAGTAAGACTAGCTATGTAAAGTCGAGTGAAAATGTTGGAAAGGGGGGAAGTGGTACTGGTACTGTAAATCCTAAAGATGTTAGGTATATGCAAAGTTCAATAAAAAATCAAACTGGAGATTATACAGTATTGGATAATGCACAAGCACTAAAGGAAGGCACACTAAAACCAAGTGATTTACCAGAAATACGTATATGGAAAGATAACGATGGAAATTTATGGACATTAGACCATAGACGATTAGCAGCATTCAGAATTGCAGGCGTTGATGAAGTACCTTTTAGATGGGCTACAGATGAAGAAGTAGCAAGTCAAATGTGGAAGATGACAACCAAAACAGGCGGAGCTTCAATAAAACTAAAACTTGGAAATGGTAAATCAATAATAATAGATGATTAGGAGAGATTAGCCAAATGAATATTGAAACTATTAATAAAATAAAAAACAAAAATGATTTTTTGACTTTTATGAAAGAGCATGTTATTTCAGATGATAATCAAGTACAATTAAATGAGTATTTAGAATCTGTGATATCATGGGTAGAAGATATGGATGGCTTCTATAGTAATACAGGAATAAAACAACCTGATTCAATAGATTGGAGTTTTATAGCAACATTATTCTACGTTGGTAAAATATATGAGTAATGTTTATTTCCAAAATAAGATAGTAATACCATCTGTAAAAAACGTTTGTATTATTATAATTAATTCGAATGCATATAAATACTGTAACAATCCGTTAAGTTATATTGATGATTTAAATGAATATGATGGAAGCTGAAAGTATTACAGAGACTGGAGGTGGCTGTCATTAAGAATAAAAGAATATTGAAGTGTCTGCTGATGATGGTCGTCAGTCTAATTCTGGTAATCAATTTTTCGATAGGGGTATCGGCAAGCAGTGGTTATGATAGTCAAGAGGCGGATGCTTGTATAACCATAAGTCAAAGACTCTCTGTCAAGACCAGCTATGGAAAGTCAAGTGGAAATTTTACAAAACCTAAAGGATGGAAAGTAGGAGATCCGATTGACAACTTGACAAAGGCAGGAAATGAACC
>CACWQH010000048.1 GCA_902762955.1 uncultured Lachnospiraceae bacterium | reverse complement strand
TCGTAAAGAGCTGCATCTACTCTCATGGTAAGTGAGTCAGATTTTTCTCCGTTTACATATTCGGTAACTCCAAGACTCATGGTTTGATGACCGGCAAGCGGAAAATCCTTAGCAGAGAAGTTCTTTAATAAGGTCTTTGCGATTTCACCTGCTTTATCAACCGGAATCTGCGGTAAAAGAATCATAAATTCTTCGCCGCCCCAGCGTCCGATATCCCCCTCTACTTTACATTCCTTCAGTGTATCTCTAAGAACATTTGCAAGTCCGATTAGTACGTTATCTCCTTCTTTATGTCCATAGGTGTCATTTACCTTCTTGAAGTCATCCAAATCCATCATAATAAGGCTTATCTTCTCCTCATTTGCCAGGTTTTCTCTTACTGCGGCACTGATTCTTCGCTGTATCTCGCCACGATTATATAACTTGGTCATGGCATCTGAAATCGCAGCTATCTCGAGCTTTCTGTTTGCCTCCTCCATCTCGGCAGTTGCGACATTGATAAATGTAGTAAGACGTTTTATCATATTTATCTTACCACTCTTTTCCTCCTCCGAGAGCATATGATAAACCTCTCTGTCCTCATCTATATCTCCCTCGCGCATAGCTGCCACAACTAAGGTTACGTTGTGCTGATTTACATATTCTCCTGTTCTTAAAAACTCGCCCGATGTGAAAAACCCGACAGTTGGTGCAATCGCCTCAAATGGCATAGTTTCTCTGCCCACATCCTCTGCACCCCAGTACATAAGTCTGGCTGCACAGGAAAATACATCTATGACATCCGGCTGAAAATCAGCCACTGCCTGACTTTCGCCCTTTACACTGTCAATTATTACCTCAGGGTCTCCATATGCAAGCTTGGCACTTACATTTTCCTCAACAGCAGAGGTCATATTAAGAGAGCCGTCCTCGTTACTTGAAGCAGGTGCTCTAAGTATATCTATGCCGTGATGCTTTTAAAATATAGGAAACTCGAGCGAATTTTCGAAGAAATTTTCTTCATTATTTATATGAAGATACTTATAGTAAACCTCATATGCAGGCTGTCCGTCCAATTCATACAGTCTGGAATCTCTTGCCTTGGTCACAGTAAATTCTCTGCCTAAAGGCTTCCATCCGGTTATATGCATAGTAACCATATGGAAATCATCACCGCCTGCCATAAGAAGCACAACTCCATTTTCTGACATTTCATGACCCTTTGAAAATACAAAGCCATTATTTCCACTCAAATCAGGACTATATGCTCCCCCTCCAAAAATGCATATATCCTCTATGCATTCGGTAAAGGATTCGCAGAATTTTGTCATGGATATACCGTTAATGGTAGTTAAAAGTTCAACTGATTTTACCCATGGATTTTCTTCAATATATCTTTTAAGGCGCTGCCCGACCTCAAGCGAATTTTCCTCAAGAGGAAGCTGAAATACCTTATACTGCGTATCAGGATATTCAAACATAGTACAGGAAACACATATGTCGCTTTGTCCCTTGTCGCCCGATACGATATTTCCGCTTGTAGTACAGCCTATATAATCTGCATTCGGAAAATATTTTTCCAGATAATCACATACTGTTTTGATGCGCTCTCTGTCTACTGTTTCACAATATATATGAAACAACATCCCCTGTGCCATCTGGCGTCTTTCCCATGCTCTTAACTTTTCAAGCTCTCGTACAAATAACTTTTCATTGCTATATTCAAATTGGAATCTTCTCATGCTGTAAATATCCTCCATCAGTAAAAAGCCTTAACATATATAATCTATTTTATATAGCAAAATACATATATAGAATACATCATTTCGACAAAATTATCAATTAGTATAAATTTTAATGATTTTCAGTTTTTTAATATATATTTTTACAGCAATTTATAATTAGCATTTTTATCTACCCATATATCTCATCAAGCATATCAATTCCTGCCCTTGCTGAAGTAGCATCAGTTATCTCCTTTATAATCCCTTCAGCCTCACTCTTTTTTAGATTAACCTTCATCAGCACATCATCCGCATATACAGTATCAAGTATCTTAACCTCATGATTACCGAGTATGTACTGTATCTTACCCATATCGGTATAATTTGTTCTTATTTCCGTCGGTATCAAAAGCTCTATCAGCTTGGTTTCACAATTTGCCAGTGCAGCCTTGGCAGCATCCGTGTATGCTCTTACAAGCCCTCCGGTTCCAAGAAGTGTTCCACCAAAGTATCTCGTTACTACTATGCATATATTATGTATCTCCGAGGATGTAATCACTTCAAGTATAGGCTTACCTGCCGTACCCTGCGGCTCTCCGTCATCGGAAAAACGAAGTAAAGGCATGTCCGCACCTACCGAAAATGCAAAGCAGTTATGTCTTGCATCATAGCGCTTCTTTTTTACCTCCTCGATAAACGCATAGGCTTCTTCCTCCGAAGCAACCGGTTTTATCTGACCGATAAATCTTGATTTTTTTTCAACAATCTCTCCCTCACCGCCGCGAAGAAGATTTATATAGCTTTCCGTCATGCGCTTTCCCTCATATAACATCTATATCATAACTAAAACATTTTATAATCAACTTATATAAACATCATACTATCTTTACTACTATATAATCAAAACTGCACACTCACCAAAAAAATGTGGCAGTGTGCAGTCATATAATCCATACTATTTACTGTTAAGTAAATCCTTAAGCTCACTCATAAATGTATTGGCGTCCTTAAACTCCCTGTAAACAGAAGCAAATCTTACGTATGCAACCTGATCAAGATCCTTTATACGATCCATAACGATTTCACCGATATGCTTGCTTTCGATTTCCTTAACCTCAAGGCTGAATATCTTATTTTCTATATCATCTATAGCCTTTTCAATGTCCTGAGCGGATACCGGTCTCTTGTGACATGAACGCACGATTCCGGACTCTATCTTGGAGCGGTCGTAGGTTTCTCTGTTCTTATCCTTTTTAATTACGATAAGAGGAATTGTCTCAACCTTTTCATATGTTGTAAATCTCTTACCACACTCATCACACTGTCTTCTTCTTCTGATAGCCTGATTATCATCGGCAGGTCTTGAGTCAATTACTCTTGTGTTATCGTCTCCGCAAAATGGACATCTCATATTTTTTCTCCTTATATAGTATATTTTCTTAAAATATTATCTTTCCAAAAACATATTATTTGCAAACTTTATACCTTATGATAAGTTTTTAAACTCTGTCATGCATCTTATGTATATCACAGGCATTGATATCCACAAGTACTATGTCAGGTCCGATTCTTACTATGTCACAAAATCTTATATAATACTCGGAGCAGCCTCCAAAGCACGCCAAAAACTTACCTGTCACAGGTACAATTATAGCAGTAATCTTACCTGTTTTGCAATCAAATTCTACATCTGCCACATATCCAAGTCTTTTACAATCCTTACAATTTATAACTTCTTTTTCCTTTAACTCCAGAAATCTCATAACAAAAATCCATTTTTTGTTATTATATTCAGCCAAAGAAAAATTGTTTTTCCATCATGGATCACTCATCTGTCTGCTCTTCTTCAACCTGCTCGGATTCCTTTTGTACCTCTCCCGCTTCTGCATAGTAAAGCTTGCCGTCTTCATCAAATCTCACATATCCGTACGGTGCGCAATATGTATTGATTCTCTCGAGCATATCGGCTTTTCTCTCGCCGTCAAGATACACCGGATGGAAATCATTTGTCTCGGTTGTCGAGCTGACACATATCGGGATAACACTTGCATCGATATACGGCTGAAGCTCACCATCTACAAATGTAAATGTCTGCTGATAGACCATTGAATTAAAATCAAACGGAAAATGGCTCGCACCAAAGCAGAAATTACCGAGGCTGTAGCATATAACCTTTCCGTTATAACACTCTACTCCCTGCACCACATGCGGATGATTTCCTATGATTAAATCTGCGCCCAGATCAACAAACTCATGCGCAAGCTTTATCTGATAATCAGTCGGATAGTATTCCTTTTCCTCGCCCCAGTGACAGCATGCGATTATTATATCCACATCTGCCTGCTTTAGCTCCTCTATACCGTTTCTTATAAAGTTTTCCCTGTCAACCGAACCGGATACATGAGACGATACAAAGCCTATCTTATATCCATCCTCGGTTTCATAAATTGCCGTCACACTGTTAAATGCCCACAAGAGTCCCACTGCATCACAAGCAGCTTCGGTATCCTCGAGTCCCTCGACTCCCACATCTCTCGTATGATTGTTGCCAAGGGAACATCCCTCAACTCCGGAATTAGTTAATATACCGGCATATTCAGGTCTGCCTACTATATAAAATTCCTTATCTGATTCCTCGTCTACATAAACAACCCTGTCTGTAAGTGTACACTCAAGATTTACGAGAGTAAAATCATCATTTTCAAAAAGCTCTTTAAAATCCTCTAAAAAATATCCCTCGCCATAATCATCATAATATGCATGAAATGAGCCGCCATATCCATGTGTCTGAATCGGTCCGAGTGCACAGTCACCGGTTGCGGTTATTGTAATTGTTCTTACATCCGGCTGTCTTTCGGTGGTTGTTACAACCTCCTCTATGGTTGTATCAGCGGTATCATTTATAGCCTCAGACTCGGTAGCTGTATCTGTAACCACTTCAGATACCGGCTCTGCATCGGAAGCTTTTTTTTCATCCTCTTTCTTGCTGCAGCCTGTTACCATTCCAAACATACCGAGCATAATTATCATGCAAATTATATGTTTTTTTATCCCTGATGTCATTTCCTAATCTCCAAAAGCGAGCAATAATTCTAAAATTTATTTTCTTAACAAGATTGTTTATATACCATGCTTTTTACGTATAAAACACTTCTGAAAAATCAGCTTATAATCTTAACCGGGCACTTTTCCTTACAGGTACCGCAACCGATACATTTTGCATAATCAACCTTGGCAAGCTTTCCTTCCACATGAATGGCATCCGCAGGACAGTTTCTCTGGCACATACCACAGCCGATACAGCCAACCTGACATACCTGCTTAACTTCCTTACCACCATCTCTTGAGTTACACTCAACTATGGCTCCTGCCTCATAAGGAACTATCTCTATGATATGTCTCGGACATACCGCAACACATGCTTCGCAGGCCTTACACTTATCCTTATCTACCACCGCTATTCCGTCTTCTATATGAATCGCATCAAAAGGACAAACCTTAACGCAGCTTCCAAATCCAAGACATCCGTAAGAACATCCTTTAGGTCCGCCTCCCGGTGAATTGGCTGCTATACGGCAATCCTTAGGGCCTACGTATTCGTAAGCTTCCTTTGCCTTATTGCAATCACCCTTGCATCTTACATTGGCAACCATCTTTTCCACATCGGCATCTCCGCCGACTATCTCAGCTATCACCTTAGCTACAGGCTCTCCGCCCACAGGACAGCTAGAAGGCTTCGCCTCACCCTTTGCAATAGCTGCCGCAAGTCCGTCACATCCGGGAAATCCGCAGGCACCGCAGTTATTGCCAGGAAGTGCCTCTCTTACCTTAATCTCGGTTTCATCCACCTTAACCTTAAATGCCTCGCTTGCAACACCGAGGAGAATTCCCGCAAGTATGCCGACCACGCCGACAACCGCTGCTGCTATAAGTATTGAATTAATATCCATAACCTAATCCCCCTCCTTATATAAGTCCAGCAAGACCGGCAAATGCAATTGCCATAAGTCCTGCTGATATAAGAACAATCGGTGTTCCCTTAAAGCTTTCCGGAATACTGTCATTCTTATCGAGCTTTTCTCTGATTCCTGCCATAAGGATAAGCGCAACCGCAAATCCTACAGCTGAAAATATTCCATTTATAATCGACTCTAAAATGTTATATCCGCTGTCAACATTGGATATAGCTATACCGAGAACCGCGCAGTTTGTAGTTATAAGCGGAAGGTAAACACCGAGCGCCTTATAAAGCGCAGGTACCGACTTCTTAAGGAACATTTCAACAAACTGTACCAAAGCAGCTATAACCAGTATGAAAACAATCGTATTAAGATACGCTATGTTAAGCGGTTCAAGTATGAAGTAATATATAAGACTTGTAACGGTTGAAGAGATAGCCATAACAAATATAACTGCTCCACCCATACCTGCTGCCGTCTTTATCTGCTTGGAAACGCCAAGGAAAGGACATATACCAAGGAACTGAACCAGGATAACATTATTTACAAATGCTGCTGATATCGCCAATAAAATAATATTCATAGCTCTAATCCTCCTCCTTTACTTTTCCAGCACATAAAACGTTGCCGCATCCCGCACAATCATCAAGTCTGCACGCTTTAGGTGTCGTTCCGTTTTTCTTTGCCTTACTGATATTAATCTTATTGATAATGGCAACCACAAAGGCAAGCACAAGAAATGCTCCCGGTGCCATTACAAATATTCCGATAGGCTTATATCCCGAGTAGATCACGTGTCCGAATATACTTCCCGTACCGAGGATCTCTCTTATAATACCTATTATGGTAAGTCCTACGGTAAAACCAAGTCCCATACCGATACCATCAAAGGCTGACGGTATAACAGGATTCTTTGAAGCATAGCTTTCTGCACGTCCGAGGATAATACAGTTTACAACGATAAGCGGTATATAAAGACCAAGGCTTGCATTTAAGCTTGGTATATACGCCTTAAGTAAAAACTGAACCACCGTAACAAAGGAAGCTATGATAACTATAAATGCCGGTATTCTTACCTTATCAGGGATAAGTTTTCTTAAAAGTGCAATCATAATATTGCTGAGGGTAAGTATTACCATGGTTGTAAGTCCCATACCAAGTCCGTTGATTGCAGATGTGGTAACCGCAAGTGTCGGACACATACCGAGCATCTGAACAAATGTAGGATTTTCTTTAATTATTCCGTTATATAATCTCTCTGTATTTTTACCCATCTTACTCACCTCCCAATATGGTTATCAATGCGACTGCGGCATTGATACCGTCCGTAACTGCTGAGGTTGTAATTGTAGCACCTGAGATTGCATCTATCTGATTTTCTACAACTGCACCCGTTTTAGAGTACTCATATCTTGTCTCATGCTTGCCTATAAACTGACTCTTGAACTTATCCTTGTCAGCCTCCATACCAAGTCCCGGGCTCTCATCCAAAACAAGGAAGGCAAGACCGGTTATGGTTGTATCTGTTCTCATACCCACAACCATCTGTATATCACCGCCATAACCATTGTCATTAGTTACAACAACTATAAATCCGATCAGATTCTTATCCGCATCAACCGCATAGCTTATCTCATCTATGGTATCATGCGTAAAACCAAAGCTTTGTATCAGATCATTAACCTGCTTATAATCCAGATTTTCCTCACCTATGGTAACTATATTATCTGCCTCCGGAAATACCTCCTTGTAAGCCTCCTGTTTAGCCTTCTCTTCAGCCTTTTCTATAGGCTCCTTGGTTACGCTGTAAACTGTTCCAAGTATGGCACCCATGATAACCGTAATGAGCATAATGGCACATATTGCCCTAAATATGCCCTTGATATCCTTGCCGTCGGAAGCATCCTTTTGGGTTTCTGACTTAGCCTCCTCCTTAGCATCTGCCTCTTTCTTCTCGTCCTTCTTATCTTCTTTTTTCTTCTTTTTATCCTCTTCGGAAAGTTCCGCTCCCTCACCAAATGCTTTCGGCTTGGTTGCCATCTCGATAAGAGGCACGAGAATGTTTGACATTATGATTGCATAGGAAACACCCTCTGCACCATTTCCAAATATTCTAAGTACAAAGGTCAAAAGTCCAAGTATTATACCGTATATAATCTTTCCGACCGGAGTAATCGGTGAAGTAACATAATCAGTAGCCATAAACCATGCACCAAGCATAAGTCCACCGCCACAGATTTCACAAAGAACAAATTTGACTACATCCTCATCCTTTACAACTGCATATATGGTCATTGCAATTGCAAATGTACCTATGTAAACAAGAGGTATCTTCGGGCTTATAACACGCTTGATGAGAAGATATCCTGCTCCAATAAGAAGTGCCAGAGCCGAAGTCTCACCTATCGTTCCACCCGTAAAGCCTAAAAACATATCCTTAAGATTTACAGAACTTCCGTTTTTAAGAAGTGCAAGAGGTGTAGCTGTTGTAACACCATCATATACAAATCTTGTCATAGATGCTCCAAAGGACAAAAGCAGGAAACATCTCGCTGCAAGAGCCGGGTTCATAAAGTTTTTACCCAAGCCTCCAAACAGCTGTTTTACAACAATTATCGCAAAAACAGAGCCCAGTACGCCCATCCATATCGGAAGTTCAGGCGGAAGGTTCATAGCCAGTAAAAGTCCCGTAACTACCGCTGAAAAATCTCCTATTGTAACAGGAAGCTTAAACAATTTTTCATATATAAATTCTGCAAGCACCGCTGATACTACGCAGGCAAGCACAAGCAATGCAGCATGCATGCCGAAAAGATAAACACCAAAGGCGGTTTCCGGAACAAGCGCTATCATTACATCCGACATGATATCTGCGGTAGTTGCATCACTTCTCACATGAGGAGAAGCTGATATTTTAAGATTTAATTCTTTTTCGTCCATCACTTTCTCCTCCTTTTATTTTTTCTTGTTGGCAAGTACAAGCTTTCTCGTACCTGCTATCGTCTGTGTCAAATGTCTCTTGGCAGGACATACATATGAGCAGCATCCGCACTCACAGCATTCCATACCGTTATTTGCAACAAATTCATCTATTGCACCTGCCTCTGCAAGATCTGAAAGCATATTTGGCATAACTCTTCCCGGACATACCGATACACAGCGTCCACATCTTATACATGCACTGCTTTCATACTCTGTAACCTCATCCTTGGTCATGCAAAGTATAGCAGAGGATGATTTTGTTGCCGGAAGGTCAAGGGTATATATCGCCTTACCCATCATAGGTCCGCCGGCAATAATCTTGGCAGGATCTTCCTTAAATCCTTCTGCTGCCTCGACCAGCTCCTTATAGCTTGTACCAAGCTTAACTTTAATATTTACAGGATTTTCTATTGCATCTCCCGTAACCGTAACAAGTCTGTCCATAAGCGGCTTTCCTTCTCTTACAGCCTCACTTATGGCATAAACCGTATCGACATTATGTACTATACAGCCTGCATCCGCTGGAAGCATCTTTGAATTGATATACCTTCCGGTATTGGCATAGATAAGCTGACGTTCAGCACCCTCCGGATACTTTGTCTTAAGCTTATTTACGGTTATATCAGGATCATCCGCAAGCTTCTCCTTAAGAAGAGCTATAGCCTTTGGCTTATTGTCTTCAATTCCGATAATTCCTTTAGATCCCGGAAAAAGACTAAGTACTATCTTAAGTCCATCGATAACCTTATCTGCCTCGTCCATAATTCTTCTGTAATCGGAAGTAAGGTACGGCTCGCACTCGGAAGCGTTGACTATAATTCTGTCAATCTTATCAGGTTCCTTAGGAGAAAGCTTAACATGAGTCGGAAAGCCTGCTCCACCCATACCAACGATACCGGCATCCTTTATGGCTCCGATTATTTCTTCCTTAGAAAATTCACTTATCTTCTTGTCATTTGGGACAAATTCTTTAGATTCGTACAGACCATCATTTTCGATAACGATGGATTCTACTTTAGAACCGGAGGATGTAAGTCTTGGCTCAATCACCTTGACTATTCCGGATACAGAAGCATGAATATTGGCTGATACAAATCCGTCTGCCTCGGCTATCAGATCGCCTGCCAGCACATGGTCACCTTTTTTCACAATAGCTTTTGCCGGCTTGCCTATATGCTGAGACAATGGATATACTACATCGCCCTTTGGAAGATATTCGATTACATCTTTATCCATAGTGAGTTCCTTGCCCTCATATGGATGAATACCACCCTTAAATGTTAATTTCATCGCATTTACCCCGCAATTAAAATATTTGTAAATATTTTACTACGAAGTGCGATTTTTTACAATAAAATATAGCAAATTTACCAAAGAAAACATAGAATTATTTCATATACTAAAATCTTATATTTTTAATAATAATCCCTGCAAGCAGTCCGATAAGAACACCTGCGATTATTCCCGATACGGAAAGAACAGCCATATAATAAAATATCTTTGTATTTTCAATTACGATAGCGGCAACGATAAGCTGTCCAAGATTGTGCGCCACAGCACCGCATACGCTTGTACCTGTTATTGCTAAAAGTTTAAGCTTCCTGACAATAAACATAACGGCGATGCTAAACAAGGCTCCCACCATACTGTACATAATCGTAGCCTGATTTCCAAATAAAAGGCCTGAAAGAAGAACTCTTCCGACACTTATAATAAGTGCCGGCTTAAGACCAAGCTTAACAAGTGCTATTATCGTAACGATATTGGCAAGTCCAAGCTTTATGCCCGGTATCGCAAAGCTTATTGGCACCAGTGATTCGAGATAAGAAAGCACCATGGCAAGTGCGATAAAAACCCCGCAAATAGCCGTCATGCGTGAGGATGAGATTGTCGTTTTTTCTCTTTTATCCTTTATCTTTTTTTCTTTATTCATACAAACTTACCACATTGTAAAATCTAGGAAGAGCAAAGGAAATGTATCCATGTTCCGGTGCATATATAATTCCTTTATTGATTAGACGTTCCCTGTATTTTGATAATACTGTTATTTTCATATCAAGTTTATTACATAAATCCTTAACTTTAATCTTATCGTTTTCACCAATTGCCAAAACTATTTTCTTATCCTGCTTTGAGAGTGCTGCCCATATTTTTTTATATACATAATCATCAAGCATTGAATCTAATTTTATCAATATATCATCTAACCTTAACTCATCCTTATACTCCCAATAAAGCATCCCTAAAGCTTGAAATGCAAATGCATATCCTTTTGTAATCTGAGCAAGTTCTTTTGATTTTTCAGTACTTATTCCGAAAATATCCTGATACTGAATTACTATTTGAGCCATACTGAGTGGCTCAAGATAAATTTTTGGAGTTCTTAACAAAAAAGTAAGTGAAGGATCATTCTGTATTGCATTGATATTTTCATACAAACCGGTCATTAAAAGATATATCGGATAATCTTTCCTTAAAAAAATCTGAAACTGACTGGCAAAAACACGCATACTGCTATCATTCACCACTTCATCTATTGTAATAAGAACCTTTTTATTTTTCTTTTTTATATAACTAAGCAACTCTTCAATTATACTCACGCTATCCCTTTTAGTTTCATCTTTACCCACACTAACTCCAAAACCTGCCAAATTTATACTAAACCCTTTATCTATAAAATTCGGTATTTTTTTAACTTCATCTGTGAGTCTCATCGCAAAATCATCCATAAGATTTTGTGTAGCATTTAAATCCACGTTAATCCAGCTTTCACTCTTCAACAATTCTTTTGTGATTGATGTCATCAGTACAGTTTTACCGCTTCCTCTTATTCCTTCGATAAGATATGTCTGACTTACAGGATTTTCCGCATCAAATACATCTACTATTGTATCTGTATTTTCATATCGCTCTATATATCTGCTTGGCTGTTTTCCAAATGTAAGTGTAAATGGATTATCTCTTTTCAACTAAATCTCCCTCTTTCTTTTTTGATTTAATATTTTCATAATTCTTCATAAATCTATATTTTTTCATAATTCTTCATAATTTTATATTTCTTTCATAATTTTTCATAAATCTTCATAATTTATAATAACACTCTATTTAAAAATTGTAAACTTTTTTATACCAAAAACATAATCAACAAATATAAAAACTGACATATTCATAAGGTAATATATATAATAGACCCTAAAACATGTCAGCTAATACACTATATTTTTTATCTGCTTATATATGCCATATCCTCCACATATGCCATCATTTTATTGTAGATAAACAAATATGAAGAGATTAAAATAATATAAGCAGCAAGCAAAATCAAAAATATCTTTAAAAAAAATCCTGTCAATGCAAGTGTTATAATAATAATTAAATCAAATATAATTAATCCCCTATGTTTTTTCTTCCATTTATTTTTATAAAACCCAATTCTGTTTTTTAACTGTATATCACTTATATAATCCAAAGAACCACAATTTAGCACAGATAAATTTCTAAATTCTATATTAAACAAGCAGAAAATTCCCCAAAAAAGTAAAATGTATCCTAAAATCTGCATCCTGACCACCTCACCCAAACAATTCAAAAATGTGTAAACTACATAGCATCTTCAGGCATCTTCCTATATTTCACAATATATTCGATTGAAATAATTACATAGAAAAATGCAAGTATAAGGTGAAAGATCAAATCAAAATATCCGTTTGCTCTATGATTGACAATTTCATCAACATCCATAAATGAACATAATATCCAGCATACTGCTGTTATCACATATAGTACTGCGCATGTCTTTATTTCCTTTTTACTTTCTTCCTTTTTTTCAAATAATTTCTTCATATTATTATCCTCCTCGTTTTTGTGACTCGGTGTGTGAACCTTGTCACGTTTTGTTTACAACTTATGGTTGGATAATACATCAACATATAAATATTTATCTGAAATTTGTTGCGAATGGTAAAAAGGTTGTCGTGAATGGTAATTATATACTCCTTGGCACCATTATAGAAATTCTAAACTCCTTATCCAAAGACTCAGCCTTTAACAAGCCATCATATTCCTCAACGGATTGCCTTATATTTCTCAATCCCAAGCCATGATGCTCCTTATCTTTTTTTGAAGTATATCCGGAGGACATAAAAAGCTTATCAACATCTATTCTTTCAAGAGACGAATTACTTATCTTAATTACAAAGAATTTTTCAGTTCGTTTAATCTCCATAGCTACAAAAGGAATCGCGGTAATCTCTATACATTTTTCAGCTGCTTCGATTGCATTATCAAGTGCATTTGCAAATATACTGCATATAGACATAGGCTTCATATTAAGCCCTCCATCGATAACTCCATCCAAAGTAAAATCTATACCAAGCTCTTTCATTTTTGATGCCTTCATAGCAACAATACAATCAAGCATTTCATCTCCTGTTATATACTGTGGTGAAAGTGACTTCACATTTCCAAGGAGCTCACTTAAGTGTGATTTTGCCTCATCCACCTTGCCCTCCTCAAGCATCATATTGGTTAAAGAGAGATTATTGATTATATCATGTCTAAAGGCTCTGGTTTCCGTCTGTGCCTTCTTATATTGCTCTATATATTCAAGTTCTGCCGTAAGATAGCTTTCCTGATACTTATTTCTTTCCTTTAGAGAGTGCTCAGCAGCACCCATAGCAAGCAAAATAGGAACAACACCACCTATAACCGGTATAAGTATTCCAAATATCAGACTTATTATCTCATACCTTTCCTGTATATCATCACCCCTAAAAGGCATGGCTGGAAATATAGAAAAAACAAACAGCCATATTACAAAGATTATCCTATCCCTTATGCGTATGATGTAAAATCTTTTCTTTCTGTAGTATCCAAAATAAAGTATCAAAAACAGAAGTAAGCTTATTGAAAAAGTAATCATAATCAATACAAACTGAAGCCTGATGCCCTCTGAATCAACAGCAGCATAAAGCTTTGTCAATGTATCAGCATTTCCACCGCTTACAAAGATATACGAATACATTCCTATTGTGTTCAAATATTGATAATAAAGCCAGAGACAGATTGTTGATTCAACGGCTCTTAAAAGTCTCTTTTCCTTAAAAGCTATAAGATAAAAAATAAATGCATACAAAAATACCGCTATATTGGTCAACATATTGGTAATATATGAAACTCGTTCAACTACTCTTATACTTTCCTCATCATAGATTCCATTATTAAAAGCATCTATAATCTCCTGTGAAGCATGTGAGATATATACATTAAGACAAACTATTGCAATTATTTCCAAAGCTGCTATGCCAAAGGTTGCAAAAACCATCTTTTTAGTTATTACGATATATCTTCCGAGAAAACATGCCGCTACAAGAACGATTATTAGCATAGCAAGCATAAATTCAATATTTGAAGCTATTATAGCTGAATAGTTAAAAACTAAATCTAAATACATATTCTTTTTGCAGCCTTTCATAAATTGACTTTTCGATAATATTTAATAAATCAGTTGTTACTTATTTTTACATTCTAAAGAAACCTCTTAATCAGAAAGCTAAGTTATCTACATAGGTATACAGAGCTTCCTTAAGTGGCTTTACATTGTTTCTGCTCACGGGAAGACTTATTTCCTCCGTATGCTTCTCCATCAACACCTCTGATTTGCCAAGTTTTTTTACTTTAGCAAGAGATATAAGATAGCCTCTGTGAATTCTGAAAAAGCCATCGTTTTTAAGTTGATCCTCAAAATCTCCTATATTATACCTTACTATATACTCCTCATTATTTGTGCATATCATAACATATTGGTTTTGAGCCTCAAGATATACTATATCCGATACATTAATGAGTTTTTCCTCTCCATCCTCTTTTATCATAAGCTGTCTTTTACTTGTACTTTTATCCATTACAAATCTAAGCACTTCTCGAAGCTTATCCTCTTTAACAGGCTTCGTCAGATACCTAAGAGCATTTACCTCATAGCCCTCGAGTGCATACTCCACATGACCTGTCAAAAAAACTATATATACACTCCCACTTCTCTCACGAAGTTTTTTTGCAAGTGTTATTCCATCCATAGAAGGCATCTCAATATCAAGAAATATAACCTCGTATGGCTTTTTATCAAATGCTTCAAGCAGCTTTTTCCCATCCGAATAAGCATCTACGATAACATCAATACTACCTGCAAGCTTATCTATTAAATCTCTCGCCTGAGTTCTAAATTTTTCTTCATCATCACATACTGCAATTCTCATTTTCCAACCTACTCTCTTATCTCTATTACCAGCTTATGAGGAAGGCATATAATCGACTCTCCAACATTGCTTATTTTTTTGTGATTAACACATATTTTATCAGGGCAGTCTGCCTCCTTAACAGAAACCTCTCCATCCTTTATTTCGACAATATTATAACCCTTATCACTTTCAAAGACATATTCATCATCTTTATCAAGTGAAAGGGTTTTTACGGTTTTTCCGTCAGCAGAAATTTTCACATTATATCCTGTCTTTTTATTAAAATTCATAATCAAAACAATCACAATTGAAACTGTCAAAAGAATAAGAATAAAAATCAAATCTCTTTTAGAAATAATCTTATTATTAATCTTGTCATCATCAATATTGTCATCATTTATTTTGCCATCATTGTTCTTATCTTTTTCAATCACTTACCTGTAACTCCTGTTTTCCTTTTAAATTAAATACTTAAAACAACGATTTCCTATCATACACTTGACATTATACCATATTATATATAAAATAAACATCTATAAAATTACCTTTTATTAAGCAATATTTCAGAAAAAGGAGATGATTTTGTGGACGCAAGTCCCAGTATTTTACTTGTAATTATTATTGTATTGCTTTTACTTTCCGCATTTTTTTCATCCTCGGAGACAGCGCTTACAACAGTTAGCAGACTCAAGCTTCGAGCCAGAGCGGATGAAGGAAGCAAATCAGCAAAAAAGGTCTTAAAGGTTACCGAAAAACCGGGCAAGCTTTTAAGTGCCATATTGATTGGAAATAACATCGTCAATATATCTGCCTCTGCTCTTACAACAGCACTTTGTACAGACGTATTTGGCAGTAAATATATAGGATATTCAACAGGAATACTTACATTTCTTGTACTTGTCTTCGGTGAGATAACTCCAAAGACACTTGCTGCCAAGTATTCACTACAGCTTTCCATGACATTTGTATATCCTATAGCTTGGCTGATGTTTATACTTACACCTGTTATATGGCTTCTAAATCTTATAACAGGAATTATATATAAAATATTTGGAATAGATATAAATGCAGACAACAACCAGATGACCGAATCGGAGTTAAGAACAGTCGTAAATGTAAGTCATGAGGACGGCGTTATAGAGCCTGAGGAACGATTCATGATTTCAAATGTGGTTGATTTCGGCGATGCACTTTGTAAGGATATAATGATACCAAGAGCAGATATAGTCTGCGCCGATGTGATATCCACCTACGATGAGCTTATTGCGATATTTATGTCCGAGTCCTACTCACGTATACCAATTTACGAGGATAGCAAGGACAATATAATCGGCATACTTTATCTGAAGGATTTATTTTACTACAGCCAGATAAATGACACAGATTATTTCGACTTAAGGAGTATTTTAAGAAAGCCCGTATATGTATATGAGCACCAAAAAACCAGCCAGCTCTTTGCTGACCTAAAAACCTCTGCGGTTACTATGGCTATCGTAATTGATGAGTACGGAATAGCCTCAGGTATCATAACCATGGAGGACTTAATAGAAGAAATAGTCGGTGAAATCCGTGATGAATACGATGAGGATGAAAACAACCTCATCAAGGAAATTGAGGAAAATGTATATGACATCGAAGCATCTATAAAGCTTAGCGATTTAAATGATGCCATAGGTACCAACCTTACCTCCGATAACTACGACTCCCTCGGTGGCTTCGTAATCGAGATAATGGATAAGCTTCCTAAAAAAGACGATGAAGCTGATTATGAAAACATACACTTCAAGGTATTAAACGTAACAAAAAAACGAATCGACCGTATACTTGTTACCATATCACCGGTCGAAGAGAAAAATGAAGACGAAGAAAACGAATAAACATATAAATTCCGGTTTGTCGAGCAAGGGTCGGCAGGATATAAAGGATGTAACTGCCGGAGTGAGTTTTCTTAAGGGGTGCTTATCATATATAAGGTCTTCGAAGGACACGCTCTCGAGAGGGTTTAGACGCAGGCTCACTAACCTCAATATAATTTCAGAAAAAGGGAAAAGAAAGCTTTCTTACATAAATGTAAAAGCTTCCTTTTCCCTTTTCTTCATTACATTTCGCTAAGTGTACGCGTCGTTAAACGGTCCTTCTAAAGACCTATATATGATATCGCACCCATTTATTTTTTCTTCCGGCAGTTACACCCATATCCTGCCGACACGCTACGCGTGATGAGTTAACCACAATCGTTACCAGCTTGCCTTCTTTTATTGTTTTGATTTTTCTAAAAGTGGTAACAAATCTTGATTATTTGCGGTTCTTGTTACCAGTTTGTCTTCTTTTATTGCTTTGATTTTTCCTGAACTGGTAACAAAACTTGATTATTCGCAGTTTTTGTTACCAGTTTGCTTTCTTATGTTGCTTTGATTTTCCCTAAACAGGTAACAAATCTTGATTATTGCAACCTTTGTTACCAGTTTGTCTTTTTTTATTGCTTTGATTTTTTCAAAACTGGTAAAAATCTTGATTATTCATCACGCGCAGCGTGTCGGCAGAATATGGGTGTAACTGCCGGTTCATAAACTTAATGGGTGCGATATCATATATAGG
>CACWQH010000047.1 GCA_902762955.1 uncultured Lachnospiraceae bacterium | reverse complement strand
GTATCAGCCTTTTCATATACTTTTCGCTTTAGAAAACCTAAAAAAGCATGAAGTCATATATAAGCAGTGGTACGGATACCCACTATTATGCGACAAACCGGAATTTATACTGTGTAGATTCGTTCCGTAAGTGTTTTTGATTCACCCGGTGCGAGCTCTGTGTATCCGGTTTCATCATCCGGGATAGGAAGATTTGGTGCATCTATGATCCAGGTGCATGGCTCCGGACAGAAGTAACCTTTGTCGCCATGGTCATTCCAGATAATCCAGAATTTGAAATCCTTGCATACCTCGTAGACAATCTTTTTACCGGTCTTTACATCTGATGCAACTGCACCATAAAATGGTTTTCCATCAAGAGAGCCTTCCTCAGCAAAAAATACATCATTGTCTATATCGTGGAGAACAGGTATCTGTGAACCTGTGATGTACTGCTTATCATGGTTGTTAAATGGAAGGAACTCACCTGTAGGTATGCAGGACTTGCTAAGCTCCCATTTATCGCCAACCGGTACATAAAGTCTCATATCAAGACCGTCTCCGGTTTCTCTGAAAGGTCCGTTTATGGCTGTATGGTTACATACGCCGAACGGAAGCTGCTTTGATGAAGTGTTGGTCATGGTAAAGGCATAATCAAGACCGTTGTCACTCAATGTAAATGTAAATTCTGCCTTGAAGCTTACCGGAAATGTCTCGAAAAATTCGTCCTTTTCGTCATAGACATATTCTGTCTTTGCAACTGCAGTATCTCCGACAACCTCAGCGCTTACGATAGAGTGCTCGCGTTTGTGAAGGAAGCCATGTAAATGATTGCCAAGAGGATCATTTACAGGAAAATGATAAGTAGCATCTGAAACCTTTAAAACACCGTTTGAAAGTCTGTTGTGAAGATAAAGGGTAGGCATACCGTAAACCTCAGGTGATTTTTTAAGTTCCTCAATGGAAAGGGACTCATCATATCTGAAAATTTCTATCTCGGCTTCTGTATCCTGCATACGAAAAACATTACTTCCCAAAAACGGAGCAATAACCGCCTTATACTTTCCTGCTGTGAGTTCAATTACATCTTTCCCTTTGTAATCAGTGATTTTAGCCAAATAACTCATAAAACTCGATCCTCCTTATATGTTTCAATTAAATATCTTTTATAGTATAGCTTGAAATCAAATATAATAAACCTGACCATTACATTTGATTATAGTAAATGATTGTTTACAATAATAACATATTGTTTAAGAAGTGTCTATACACTAACTTGCACGGAAATTATAAAATAAAATGTGAAAAATAGCACAAAAATTAAAATTAATAACGGATTATAATAAATAAGCAATATAGACAAGAAAAAAAGGTTGTGCTATAATTCAGAATGTTTTTAAGCAAAAATAAATTTTCTTAAAAATGATTAAAACGAGACTTGTTTTAGTCTGAAAACCTTTAAAATAGATTATAAAAGTCAGGAGAAAGATTATGAAAAAACGTTTATTTGCACTGTTACTTTCATTGGTTATTGTATTATCCCTTGCTGCCTGCGGAAGCAAAGATTCAAAGGATTCAAAGGATGCGGCGGCAGATGTTGATGTTAAAGCACTTGCCGATGCATTAAAAAACGGATGCGATTTCAAGGATAATCTGGCAGAAATCGATTCCTCTGTAGGACTTACAAGAGTATTAAGTATCGCAGATACGTCAATAATTGAAGAGTCGGCATTTTATACAAACTCAAGTGCTTCAGCAGAGGAAATAACAGTTATTAAGGCAACCTCAACAGAAAATGTTAAGATTGTCAAAGCAGCCTTTGATGTTAGAATAAGCACCCAGAAGGCAGCCTGTGCAGACTATCTTCCGGATGAAATACCAAAGCTTGATGCTGCAGTTGAATATACCAACGGAAAATACGCTGTTTTAGTAATATCAAAGGATAGTGCTAAAGCCGAGGAGATAATAAACGAATATTTCAAATAGATTTTTGGATATTAAGTAACAAAGGAAGAAAAATTGAGTATATTAAATATGTATCAGAAATATCAATACAGCCGTAAACCTTAATATACTGTCTCACCAGCCGGCTAAGCCGGTAATCGAAATAAACTTCCTTTGTTAATATACGGATATAGACGGCTGTTTAAAATAGTTAAGGCTGTTGCATAATATGCAACAGCCTTAATATATGCGCGATACGGCTGTCAAGCGGGCGATGTGTTTACACAAGCGTATATTTTTCAGCCAACACGACATCGAGTAGGGGAGATACCCCTACTCGATTGTTATATTATTATATTTATACTCCTTCAGCGAAACCGAACTTTATACTTATCGGATCTCTTAATGACTGTCCGCCCTTTGATTTAACACGGGTGGTGATGTTAAGAAAATAATATCCTGTAGTTGCATATGGTTCGAGAGGCTCAACCTCAATAACCTCATTTTTAACATCATATCGTATATAAGTCTGCATCTTCTGATCCTGGGAATTAGTAACATACATGGTATCCGAATTAACGGTCTTTGGATCAAGAGGTATATTGAAAGTAACACGCCAAACAAAATTTCCGGTTTTAAATTTCAAATCCTGTTTAACCTTATTAGAAAGATATGAAGGTTCTTCGATATCAAGTAATTTTTTAGCCATAAAGACACCTCACAAATTATTATTAAATGAATAACTAAAGTCACAAAATTAAGATACATATTCAAGTCGTAAAATTAGAATACATATTCAAGTCACAAAATTAAGATACATATTTTTTAATATAATATATTCATATATAACACAAAATAATTTTATCACAAGAATTTTTTTAATACAAGAGTTAATATAATAGCAAATATAATTAAAACATTATCATAATATTATCAAATAAATTCATCTAATATATCAAATAAATTCATCTAATATATCAAATAAATATATCAAATAAATTCCCCTTACATATTAAAAAGAATATTTAAAAAGAATATTCCGGATAGACTGCTAAAAAGTTATATCGAATTGCATTTAGCCCGATTTGCGTTAAATCAGAAACGAAATTTTGTGGTAGGTGCGTTAAAAAAATCGAACTGTTTGAGCAAAGTGAGTTTTCGATTTTTAGCACCTATCACAAAATTGAGTTTACTGATTTAGCAAATTGATGGCTGGCAATTAGATATAACTTTTTAGTAGTTTATCCGGAATTCAAAGTACCTTGTGAATAATTTTGTAAATTCCTGTAAATAATTTACTGATGAATGGTACTTATATATTTGTTACAAAAATGTTACAAAAATATTAGAAAGTGTTAAATGATTTCGGCAAAGCAGATTTAGTTAACATTTTATAATTTAAATATTTGTTTAGGAGATGATTAAAATGATTAAGGTAATTAATTCATTAAAAAACTCCTACAAAAGAATAATCATCATATTTGCAGCGGTGGTTATACTGGCTGCATTTGCAGGTGAGGCGTACAAAAACAGAAGCTGGTATACGGTTTATTTTGAAAATCAGCCGGTAGCGGTTACAAGGGTTAAACCTAAAAAGGTCTATGAGGCCTATGGAAATGCAAAGGCTAAGTTATATTCCGAGGGAAAAGGATTTTCGGAGGATAATATTTATATAGAAGAAACAAGAACAAGAGATAACAGTATCGAATATATGGGAGAAACCGAGATAGCGGAAGCAATTTATACGAGACTGGATGATAAGGAGCCGATTTTAACGGGTAAGACGACACAGATATTTAAATATGTAAATCCTTATTATGTGGAATGTGAATATGTTTACGATGATACCATGTATGAGGATGAAATGATGATGACTCAGGAGGAGGCACCGGGAACAAGGGAGGTTACGGTGATTGAAACCTATTATAATGGCGAAAGGCATGACAGAAGGATGCTTGAGACCAATGTGATTACGGAAGCGGTACCGAGGGAGGTACATATAGGGACTATTAAGAGACCGGAGTATATTTTGCCGGTTACGGATTACATTCTTACATCGTGCTTTGGTCCGAGGTGGGGAACCAATCATAACGGAATCGACCTTGCTGTACCTACAGGAACCGATGTTATGGCGGCAAAGGATGGGCTTGTTATCCAGGCAGGCTGGAATGGCGGCTATGGAATAAGTGTCTATATAGACCACGGAAACGGAGTTATTACAAGGTACGGACATATGAGCGAGTCCCTTGTTTCAGTGGGACAGGCTGTGAAACAGGGGGATGTAATCGGTCTTTCCGGAAGCACCGGCGACAGTACCGGACCACATGTGCATTTTGAAATGAGAGAAGGAGATGTGGCTGTGGATCCGTCAAAATATGTCAGCTACTGAAACTTAGATGTTTAGAAAAAAAACGCATCAACCGATAATTACATTAGATAATTAATTTAAAGGTTGGGTGTTATATGGGACAAATCATAGATAATCTAAATAATATCAATATACCAAAGCCAAGTGATACATTTGGTTCAAATGGAAAAACAGCATTTTCGGAAAATAATACTACCGGCGTATCAGGCCCTGATAAGGATAGTCTGCTTGGATATAAGTTCACCAGGGAAAAAAGCGGTGGATACCTTGACAATACTACCATGAAAAATTTTGAGGAGTATCTTCAGAACAGACAGGAAAAGGCAAGGCAGGCAGGACAGGATGCGGCTTCAGAGGAGGCTAAGGAAAAAGAAAATGAAAAAGAGGTAGCCAGAAATCTTTCCTCTGATGAGATTAAAAGGCTCAAGCTCATGGGCATTGATATCGAGGGAGCAAGCATGTCGGACCTTCTCGGCATGGTCAATACTATGCGCCATAATGCACATAAGGAAGAACAAGAAGAACTCATGGCCGGTATCGCTCTTTCTAAAGGCGATGTGGACGGTATGACCATGATTGGAGGAGCTGTTAAGGCAGGCGGAGTAAAGCTTGATGTGGATGCATCAGATATGATGACGGCTCAGGCGAAAATGGAAAATATCGAAGAAAAACCGGCTGCTCAAGCTAAAGAGAATATTATAAATAAGCAGACTGAAGCTGATATTGGCAGCCGGGTATCTGATGATAATGCACAAGCTGTTAATATGGCGGAGGATTTTTCTTTTAATAATAATGAGATAATTTATCTCTTACATAATGATATGCCTGTAAATGAGGACAACCTCTACAAGGCACATTTCAGCGGAACGAAAATTGACAATGCGGTTCTTGATGAAAAGGTATTTGAGGAAATGAAGCCTCAGATAGAAAATGTTATTGAGCAGGCAGGACTTTCGGTGGATGACGAGACTCTTGCGGCAGCAAAGCTTTTAATTAACAATGATATCCCAATAACAACAGACAATATAAGAAGATATGATGAGCTTAAGGAGTATGTCGGCAAGGATGCAAGTGAGGTATTGGCGGATATAAGCAATAGGGAAGTAAGTGATCCTGCAGAAAAGCTCTTAAAGGATATAAATAACATTTCTCCTGATTTGGTCTATGATATGGCTAAGGATGGAAGAGAGGTTACAATTGCAAAGGCTGTAAGGGAGCTTGGGCTTGAAGCATTATCGACCTACGAAAAGGATTTGGAAGCAGGAACCCTTGATCCAAAGGCAGTTACAGCCAGAAGGCAGATGGAGGAGATAAGACTTTCCATGACCATGGAGGCTTCAGTCCGTATGACCAGCCTTGATGTAAATGTTGACACCAGAGAGCTTTCGAAGTTTGTCAATATGTTAAGGGATGTGGAAAGAAGAATGCTTGGCGATGCATTTAAAAATGCGGGAGTTGAGCCAAGTAACGAAAATATGCTTACCTACAATGAATTTATGGGTAAGGTTAATGATATAGCCGGTGCGCCTATGGAGATACTGGCAGCTCCGCTTGCAAATGAGGGTACATTTACGGTTAGTTCTCTTCATGTAAGGGCCATGACTGTGAGTGCAGAATATAATGTAAGAACAGCCGGAACACAGGATGCAGGAACTAAAGCCGAGACAGTGCAGACAGCTGATCAGGCTGCTTTGGCCGGACAAGTCGGACGTGAAGTACAGCAGGCAAGATTTGAGACTGTTGCTAGAAGCTATGAGGCGGTAGGTACTGCGCCAAGGTATGACATGGGTGACAGTATAAGCAAGGCATTTAACAATGTCCGTGACATTTTGGAGAGCATGGATTTGCCGGTTAATAACGAGACCGAACGTGCAGTGAAAATCCTTGGATATAACAGGATTGAGATAACCGGGGAAAATGTATCCGAGGTAATAAATTATGACAGACAGGTAAATGAGCTTATAGATAATCTTTATCCTGAAGCAGTGCTTGGTCTTATTAAGGATCATATCAATCCGATGGATGTTTCGATAGAGGATTTAAATAAAACCATAAGGGATAAGAGATATAATGAGGGCGTTACCGAGGCGGAGGATTTTGCTTCATATCTCAGGGATATGGAGAAAAACGGCGAGGTAAGTGCAGAAGAAAGAGAAAGCTACATCGGTATATACCGCATGATGAACAAGCTTGCAAAATCCGGTGACAGGGAGGCAGGATGGTTGTTTGCAAACAGCAGCCGCCTTACTGTAAGAAACTTACTTTCGGCCATGAGAAGCCGTAAAAATGCAGGTGTTGACGTGTCGGTTGATGATGCATTTGGCGCGCTTTCGGATATAAATGTTAAAGGCTCACGCATAGACACACAGATTGAAAGCGCCTTTAAGGAAAGACCGGATATGGCTCCGGTTGATGTGGAGGATATAGCCGGCGATATAGAGCGGTTTGAGGAGCTCGGCGAGGAAGTAAGTGAATTTATAAAGGAAAATAATATAGAGTTTTCTATGGTAAATGCATTTGCCGTTGACAGCATGTTAAACACTCCGGGAGGCATATATCAGCTTGTGTCTGAGCTTCTTGCCCATATGAATTTTTCTGTGGACGGAACGAGTAACCTTGTAGATGAGGAAACGGAGCATATGACGGATTCCATGTCAGGCGAGGATATAGATATCGACATAGCAGACTTTGAGACGGACAGCATCCTGGAAAGTCTTCGCGGAAGCGAAGAGATGTCTCTTAAGTATGATGATTTAAGAAATCAGATAACGGAAATGATGTATAAAATGGGCGCAGACGGACGTATAGGAAGCCTTGATATCGCAGCCTTTAAGACCATAAATGCAGGCTTTAACATCATGAGTTCCATGGCAAAAAGGGAGCATTTCCAGATACCGGTAAAAACAGGTGACGGCATAAATGTTATCAATCTTTCGGTTGTACATAATGAGGAAAACAGAGGAAGCATAAGTGTTAATATGAAGACAGCTTCGCTTGGCAATATCTCCTGTGACATAAGGGTAAGCGAGGAGAGAACACTTTTCGGGCATATCATATCAGATACCAGCGATGGAAATAATGCTCTTATGGGTCTTATGTCAAGCTTTGAAGAGGTTATGTCAGGTCAGGGCTTTGAAGCCGGCGGTATCAGCATGGGAAGAATCGCTGATTCGACAAGCGGCATTTCGGAAAATCAAATCGGAACAGCTTCAAATAACGGCGGACAGCTCATTTCCGAAAGGACACTATATGCGGCAGCAGTTTCTCTTGTAAAGGGATTAGTCGGAATCAGTGGTTAATTAAAGGGAAGATAAGACCGATAAAAATAATAGATTTGTTGAACAGATAATTTTGGTAACAGATAAAAAAGATGTTCGTAAACGTACGGTAAAGTAAGAAAAGTGAGGGCAAGAGTATGAGAATAAACCATAATTCGTTAGCACTTAATGCAAGTGACCATTTCGCAAGAGTAAATGACAATATAGCAAAGTCTATGGCAAGACTTTCTTCAGGTAATAAAATTACTAATCCGGCAGATGATGCTGCGGGACTTGCAATATCCACCAGGATGGATTCACAGATAAGAGGTCTTAACAGAGCATCTCTTAACTCCAATGACGGTATCTCTGTTATACAGTCAGCTGAGGGTGGATTAAATGAGCTTCATTCTGTTCTTGAGAGAATGAGAGAGCTTGCTGTTCATGCAGCCAATGATGTTCTTTCAGAAGACGACAGAGATATGATACAGATGGAGATAGACGAGCTTGCAAAGGAGATCGACCAGATAGTTGATACTACTGCTTTTAACGATCAGAAGCTCCTTGACGGTTCGGTATCAAGAAGAAGTCTTTCGAGCGTTTACAGCATACAGACTACTTATATTTCAACCGAGGTAAATGCCGGTGAGTATCAGTTAAGCGTTACTTCACTTGCTGAAAGAGCAACCTATACAACCGGATTTTCATACTCCGGTGCAACCGTTACAAAGGAGCAGGCCGGCTCATTTAAGGTAAATAATTTCACAGTTGAGATAACCGAAGGAATGTCAATGACTGAAGTTTATGAAAACCTTCAGGAGCATTTAAAGAAGATAGGTATTGATGTATTTGCATCAAATGACGGAGGAGAAACAGAGGCAGATTTTGCTTCAGGCGCACCTGTAATATTTAGAACAAATGCATATGGCAAGGATCAGAGAGTTGAGATAAATATAGATAATCCTGAGCTTGAGGCACTCCTTGGAATCTCCGATGGAGATAAGGAAGTAGGTAAGGACTGTGTAGCAAGCATTACTCCTTCAGATAAAGGATTTTCTCCGACTGCTACATATACATCAGAGGGTAATTCGATAAGAATCATAGACAGAAACGGATTTGAAATGCTTGTGGATGTAGATCCTGAAACCTATGATCCTGCTGAAACAGATACCGTTATAGAGGTTCTTACCGCAGGTGTTATGACCATCCAGACAGGTGCTAATTCCGGAGAAGAATTGAAGCTTGATATACCAAGTGTAAGCGCTAAATCGCTTAAGGTAGACAATCTTATAATGTATACAAATGAGTATGCATCACAGGCGATAGAGGCTATAGATGAGGCGGTTAAGAGAGTATCCAATATCCGTTCAAGACTTGGTGCATATGAGAACAGATTAAATGACATCTATGATAACCTTGCTGTTCAAAATGAAAGCTTAACAGCAGCTTATTCAAGAATTATGGATACTGATATGGCTGAGGAAATGACAAACTATACACAGCAGGATGTGCTTTCACAGGCAGCTATTTCAATGATGCAGAAGTCCAACGAAAGACCGGAGTCACTTTTACAGCTGTTACAATAGGATAGAAATTCTTTATACGCAGTAAATAATTAGTATTGTGACGTAGGATGAGGATGACGGAAAAGTTGGTATGATTATCGGAGGTTATAGATGACCAGCGAGTTAAAAAAGGAATTTACTTTAAGAATTACACAGGCAAATCATAGTGGACTTATATTAATTCTTTTTGATATGGAAAAGGTTTATATTGAAGATGCACTTAATGCATATGAAAAAGAGGATAAGGACGAATATTTAAAAAATATCAATCAGGCAAAAAAGGTTCATAATGAACTTATGTCTGCGATAAATCCGGCAGATGAAAAGGGTAGAACCTACCTGAACATTTTGAGATACATTTATACAAAGCTTATAGATTCGGCTGTTAAGAGACAGCCTTGTGAGCTTGACAGATGTCAGAATATGATGGATAATCTTCGTACCGGCTTCGAAAAGCTGCACGAGATAGACGATGAGGGACCTGTAATGCAAAATACCCATCAGGTATATGCAGGACTTACCTATGGTAAGGGAACCTTAAATGAAAGTCTTGAAGGTGTGGATTACAGCAACAGAGGCTTTAGAGTGTGACATGGAGCGCGTGCTTTGTCACAAAGAGGAGGTAAAAGAAGATGATAAAAGAAGATTGCATATTCTGCAAGATTGCAAAGGGAGAAATCCCATCAGCTACGATTTATGAAAGTAATGATTTTAAATGCATACTCGATGTGGCACCTGCCAATAAGGGACATGCGCTAATCATTCCGAAGGAACATTCCGATAATATATTTGAACTTGATGCAGAGATGGCGGCAAAGGTATTTTCATTTGCAACCGTGGCAGCAAGAGCGATTAAGGAAGAGACAGGCTGTGACGGACTCAACATAGTCCAGAATAACGGTGAGGTTGCCGGACAGACAGTAAATCATTTCCATATGCACATCATTCCGAGATTCAAGGGTGATGAAGTAAAGGTAACCTGGAAGCAGCTTGAGACCGAAAGCGAAGCACAAAACGAGCTCGCTAAGGCGATTAAAAAAAGATTATAGTACACCCCTATATATACGTAAAAATCCTCATGGTTGAAGAAATTTCGGCTGTGGGGATTTTCCAATTTGTCAAGTTTTAGGCACCTTGTCACATTTTGCTAACTTCGACTGTATATAAAAATGTACTCGCATGGCACGTGTTACTTAACGCCATGCTAAGCACATTTTTATATACAGTCTTAAAATTTTGAAATATATTATGTGACAAGGTGCATGTCCCTTTATCATATTACTTGACAAATTGGAATATATAATGTAATGTATGTTTATATTTTATAAGAGAACTCTCTTATTCAGAATGGTGGAGTCATAAGGGACTGCGAAGCCATGGCAACCCCGACTGTGTCGGAAGGTGCCAACCTGAGCGATACTTAGTGGTAGTCGAGCAATAAGAGGATTTGAGCATATTTGTTTTCAAATCCGGTTGCTTGCCGGATTCTTTTTATTTTATGGAGGAAAAAATGGAGAAATTATTATTTACATCAGAGTCAGTAACAGAAGGACATCCTGACAAAATCTGTGATCAGATTTCAGATGCCATACTTGATGCATTGCTTGAGCAGGATCCAATGAGCCGTGTAGCCTGCGAGACAGCTATTACGACAGGACTTGTACTTGTTATGGGTGAGATATCAACAAAGGCTTATGTTGATATACAGAAGATAGTTCGTGAAACTATAAGAGGTATCGGATATGACAGAGCTAAATATGGCTTCGATTGTGATACCTGTGGTGTTATAACTGCTATTGACGAGCAGTCAAAGGATATTGCAATGGGTGTCGATAAGGCACTCGAGGCAAAGGAAAATACAATGAGTGATGACGAGATAGAAGCAATCGGTGCCGGAGACCAGGGTATGATGTTTGGTTTCGCAACAAATGAGACACCTGAACTTATGCCTTATCCAATCTCACTTGCGCACAAGCTTGCGTTAAGACTTACAGAGGTTAGAAAGAACGGAACACTTCCTTATCTTAGACCGGATGGAAAGACACAGGTTTCCGTAGAGTATGATGAAACCGGTAAGCCGGCAAGACTTGATGCCGTTGTTCTTTCAACCCAGCATGGCGAAGAGGTAACTCAGGAGCAGATTCATGCGGATATTAAGAAATATGTCTTTGATGAGATACTGCCTCAGAACATGGTAGATGAAAACACTAAATTCTTTATTAACCCTACAGGAAGATTTGTAATCGGTGGACCAAACGGAGACAGCGGACTTACCGGACGTAAGATAATAGTTGATACCTACGGCGGATATGCACGTCACGGCGGCGGAGCATTTTCCGGAAAGGACTGTACCAAGGTTGACCGTTCGGCTGCATATGCTGCAAGATATGTTGCAAAAAATATCGTGGCAGCAGGTATAGCAGATAAATGTGAGATACAGCTTTCATATGCAATCGGTGTTGCAAGACCTACTTCAATTATGATAGATACCTTTGGAACAGGCAAAATCTCAGACGAGAAGCTGGTTGAAATCGTAAGAGAAAACTTCGACTTAAGACCTGCAGGCATAATCAAGATGCTTGACTTAAGAAGACCTATTTACAAGCAGACAGCAGCCTACGGACACTTCGGAAGAACCGATGTAGATCTCCCATGGGAGCGCACCGATATGGCTGACAAATTGAAATCGTATCTATAAAATGACGGTCGGATAAGATTAGACTAAATCCATCGCAGGCACGCTCTCGCTACTCTCGGACGCAGCGATACTAAGCTCGAAAAGACCTCGCTAAGTACCGGCGTCCTCAAAGTACCTGCTTATGGATTTGTCTAATCTTATCCGACCTGGTAGTTGTATATTATAATTTATTATAGGAGATTTAATTATGAAGAATATGCTTAATTTCAAAAACTTTACTGCTGATGAGCTTATGGAGATTCTCAAGCTTGCGCAGGATATGAAAAAGAATCCTGAAAAGTACAGTGAGGCGCTTAAGGGAAAGAAGCTTTATACCTTGTTTGAGAAGACTTCAACAAGAACCTTCCTCTCATTTACGACAGGTATAACTGAGCTTGGTGGTACATATTTCAACCAGCTTTGGGAGGATTCAAATTTTGTACTTGGTGAGCCTGTTTCAGAGATTAAGTATGTGTGCAGAAATGTTGATATAATTATGGCACGTCTTGTTAAGAATGAAACTGTAGAGCTTTTCGGAAAGAATGTTACGGTTCCTTTTATTAACGGTTGTGATAATTCTTATCATCCATGCCAGATACTCGCTGATGCACTTACAATTATCGAGCATTTCGGAAGTCTTGATGTAAAGCTTCTTTACATAGGTGCAAAGAATAATGTATTTAATTCTCTTGTCGAATTCTTTGCGAAGATGAAAAAGGGAACACTTTACGGACTTACTCCGCTTGTTAACAATACTGCCTGTGACGATGCATTTTATGAGGAGGCAAAGGCTACAGGCCACTATGTTGAGCTTGATCCTGCCATGTCAATAGATGAGGCAAAGACCTATGTAAAGGAAATGGATATCCTTTATACCGACACATGGGTTGATATGGAATTTTTCAACAATCCTGAGTTTGCAGAGAAAAAGGCAGAGATTATGGCTAAAATGATGCCGTATCAGATAAATGATGCCTTCCTTGAAGGAAGTCACGCAGTGGTTATGCACGACATGCCTATGCATGTAGGCTTTGAAATTTCAAAGAGTGTGGAGATGAAGCATCTTGACCTCATCTTAGATGAGGCAGAAAACCGCCGCCACGCAGAGAAGGCTGTTATGTACACCCTTATAAACAGTAAGTAGGATTATATGTGACATGGGGACAGGCACCTTGTCACATCATGCAGCCAATATTTGAAGACAGTATATAAAAATGTGCTTAGCATGGCGTTAAGTAACACGTGCCATGCGAGTACATTTTTATATACTGTCGGAGTTAGTAAAATGTGACAATATGCCTGTCCCCTTGTCTCATTTGTGGAGTTAATTTATGGATTGGAAGTATTGGATAACCATACTTGGTATGGTGCTTTTTCTTGGCTTTGGTATATCGGTATGGCTTTGTATATCAGCCATTAAAAGGCAGGAAGAAATTATAATACCAAGCCGTCTTCATCACAGGGTGAGCGGTTACGAGATAATAATGGCAAATGTCGGACTGATATTTGCCGTTATTATGATTATCTATCATTATTATATTTTTTTACCGGCTGTAATTTGTATGGTTCTTTTTATAATTCTTCAGACCAAGATACAAAGTGGGATAACCGAAGACGGAGCGCTTATCGACACAACATTTATTGAGTGGGAATTCATGAAAAGCTACAAGCTCCAATATGTGGAGGATGAGGATAGCACAATAATTCTCAAGATAAGAGCAAACCGCAAGCAGTATGTGCTTGTCTGTAATAGAGAAGATAAGAAAAAGATAGAAAAAATATTTAATGATAATATGGTTAAGGTTACGAAAACCATTAATGATAACAGTTGACACAGAGAGCGCTTTGGAATATTATTAGACGTAGAATTATTAATAGTTTACGGGGGGATATAATTGTTCGGGATATGAAGATTCTTTCCGTAAACAGATGGGAGCGTAAAGATGAAACATTTAATTGATCCAACCGATTTGAGTGTTGAAGAAATTGATGGGATACTTAATCTCGCACTCGATATTATAAGTAATCATGACAAATATAAAGAGGCGTGCAAGGGTAAAAAGCTCGCTACATTATTTTTTGAACCAAGTACAAGAACCAGACTTAGCTTTGAGGCAGCTATGATGGAATTAGGTGGAAATGTACTTGGTTTTTCTTCTGCCGATTCGTCCTCAGCGACGAAGGGTGAAAGCGTGGGAGATACCATAAGAGTTGTAGGCTGTTACGCAGATATAATTGCCATGAGGCATCCTAAGGAAGGTGCACCTATGCTTGGCTCCATGGTGTCACCGGTACCCATTATAAATGCAGGTGACGGCGGTCATAATCATCCGACTCAGACACTTACGGATTTGCTTACCATAAAGCGTGAAAAGGGAGATTTAAATAATTTCACCATAGGTCTTTGCGGTGACCTGAAATTTGGACGAACAGTTCACTCCCTGATTAAGGCGCTTTCGAGATATGAGGGTATAAAATTTATACTCATTTCGCCAAAGGAATTAAAGGTTCCCGATTATATAATCACAGAAGTATTTGAGAAGAATAATATAGATTATAGGGAAGTTACGACTATGGAAGAGGTTATGCCGGAGCTCGACATAATCTACATGACAAGAGTACAGAAGGAAAGATTCTTCAACGAGGCTGACTATGTTCGTTTGAAGGATACATACATATTGGATAAAAGTAAGCTTAAAAACGCAAAGGAAACACTCTCGATTATGCATCCTCTGCCACGTGTAAATGAGATATCAACCGAGCTTGATGATGACCCGCGTGCAGCTTACTTCCGACAGGCGCTTAACGGCAAATATGTCCGCATGGCACTTATTCTTACACTTTTGGGGGTGAATGTATAAATGAAGGTAGATAGTATACAAAACGGTATTGTATTAGATCACATTTCCGCCGGAAAGGCATTTCAGGTATATCATGACCTTGAGCTTGATAAGCTTGACTGCAGCATAGCGATACTCCAAAATGTTACGAGCAACAAGATGGGCAGGAAGGATATTCTTAAAATCGATCAGGAGTATGATGTAAATCTTGATGTGCTAGGCTACATTGACCCGGATATTACGGTAAGTATTATCAAGGATGGTCAGACAATCGAGAAAAAGAAGGTTGCGCTTCCTAAGAAGCTGATAAACGTAAAAAAATGTAAAAATCCACGCTGTATCACCTCTGTTGAAACAGATATCCCACAGATATTTGTGCTAACTGACGAAAAAAACCGCGTTTACAGATGTATTTACTGTGAAGCTGACAAGTAATTTTGGGTTTACTTTTTTCACAAATGTGATATAATCTTTAAGACTATGTATATGCCTAATACATAAAGTCAAGAGGTGTGAAATGGAAAAGTATGTGATTAAAGGCGGTACGCCTTTAGATGGTGAAGTAACAATTGCCGGTGCAAAAAATGCTGCTTTAGGTATTCTTGCTGCGGCTATTCTTACTGACGATGAATGTATCATTGAAAATGTTCCTTATGTAGAAGATACAAAGGTACTGCTCAGAGCGATAGAGGCTCTTGGCGCTACTGTTAAATATATAGATTTACACACGGTTTCAATTTGCGGAAAGACTATAGACAGAGATAATCTATGTGTTGATGATGAGTACATAAGAAAAATAAGAGCATCCTATTATCTGCTTGGTTCTATGCTTGGTAAATTCAAGTATGCACAGGTGGCTCTTCCGGGTGGCTGTGATATAGGACTTCGTCCTATCGACCAGCATATCAAGGGCTTTGAGGCGCTTGGCGCAAAGGTGGATATAGTAAGCGGAGGTAAGGTTGTGGCTAAGGCGGATAACCTTATCGGTCGTCACATTTATATGGACGTTGTAACCGTTGGTGCGACGATTAATATAATGATGGCAGCAGTTCTTGCAGAAGGAAAAACCACTATAGAAAATGCTGCAAAGGAACCGCACATAGTTGACGTTGCAAACTTCCTTAACAGTATGGGTGCAAACATCAAGGGTGCCGGTACCGATGTTATAAGAATACGTGGTGTACAAAGGCTTTTCGGAACGGAATATTCTATAATTCCTGACCAGATTGAGGCCGGTACATTTATGACGATGGCGGTTGCCACAAAGGGAAATATACTTATTAAAAATGTTATCCCTAAGCATATGGAGGCTATATCCTCAAAGCTTTCCGAGATTGGTGCAACTGTTATAGAGTACGATGACTCCATAAGGGTTATGGCTGACGGAAGGATGAAATCCACGCAGATAAAGACACTTCCTTATCCGGGATTTCCAACAGACATGCAGCCGCAGATGGCTACCACACTTGCACTTTCATCCGGTAACAGTATCATAACCGAGAGCATATTTGAAAATCGTTTTAAATATGTAAATGAGCTGGCGCGCATGGGCGCAAGGATAAAGGTTGAAGGAAACTCTGCTATAATTACCGGAGTTGAGGGATACACAGGTGCCAATCTGGTTGCTCCGGATCTTAGAGCGGGAGCGGCGCTGGTTATCGCGGCACTTGTGGCAGAGGGTATAAGCACTATCGATGATATCAAATATATCTTAAGAGGATATGAAGATTTCGACGGAAAGATAAGAGCCTTAGGCGGACAGATAGAGATAGTCGACAACGAGCGTGATGAACAAAAGTTTAAATTAAGAGTAGGTTAAACACTTATAAAGGCAGAGATAATCTGCCTTTGATATTCATAAAAGAGAAAAATCTAATCATTTAAGAATAGAAGAACTATATAAAAAAGGGGGAAATAAAATGTCAAAGAGACCGTATTACATCACAACAGCCATAGCATATACATCAGGTAAGCCTCATATAGGCAACACCTATGAGATTGTTCTGGCAGACAGTATTGCAAGATATAAGAGATTTGTGGGATATGATGTAAGATTCCAGACAGGAACAGATGAGCATGGACAAAAGATAGAGATAAAGGCGTTTGAAAACCTTTCAACACCTAAGGAATTTGTTGATGAAGTATCTTCTCAGATAAAGGGAATCTGGGATTTGATGAATACTTCATATGATAAGTTTATCAGAACCACAGATGAGGATCACGAAAAGCAGGTTCAGAAGATTTTCAAGAAGCTTTATGATAAAGGCGATATATACAAGGGTGAGTACGAGGGTATGTATTGTACTCCTTGTGAGTCCTTCTTTACTCAGTCACAGCTTGTAGACGGCAAATGTCCTGACTGTGGACGAGAGGTACAGCCTGCAAAAGAAGAGGCTTATTTCTTCAAGCTTAGCAAGTATACACCTAAGCTTATCGAATATATAAATGCAAATCCTGATTTCATTCAGCCGGAGTCAAGAAAAAATGAAATGATGAACAACTTCCTTCTTCCGGGAGTACAGGATTTATGCGTATCAAGAACTTCATTTAAGTGGGGCATACCGGTTGACTTTGATCCAAAGCATGTAATATACGTTTGGATAGATGCATTATCAAACTATATCACCGGACTTGGCTACAAGGTGGACGAGCCTAGTGATGAATTATTTAAGAAATACTGGCCGGCAGACCTTCACCTTATCGGTAAGGACATTTTAAGATTCCATACTATTTACTGGCCATGTATGCTTATGGCTCTTGATTTACCACTGCCAAAGCAGGTATTTGGTCATCCATGGCTCTTACAGGGTAACAACAAGGGCAACAAGATGAGCAAGTCAAGAGGAAATGTTATCTATGCGGATGATATGGTGGATTTATTTGGAGTTGACGCAGTAAGATATTTCCTTCTTCATGAGATGCCATATGAAAATGACGGACTTATCTCATGGGAGCTCGTTATAGAAAGAATTAATTCTGACCTTGCCAATACCCTTGGCAATCTCGTAAACAGAACTATATCCATGTCCAATAAGTATTTTGATGGCGTGGTTACCAATTCCGGTGAAAATCAGGCTGTAGACGAGGATCTTAAAAAGGTCGTAATGGATACAAGATTAAAGGTTAATACCTGTATGGACAAGCTAAGAGTAGCTGATGCCATAACAGAGATATTCAATCTTTTCAGAAGATGTAATAAGTATATCGATGAAACTGAGCCCTGGGTACTTGCCAAGGAGGATGAGCATAAGGACAGACTCAACACAGTTTTATATAATTTAGTTGAGAGCATTATTGTCGGTGCTTCACTTCTTGAGCCATTTATGCCTGAAACCTCTGAAAAGATTTTAAAGCAGTTAAATGCCGAAAAGAGAAGAGTAACCGAGCTTTCAAGCTTTGGGCTTTACCCATCGGGCGGCAAGGTTACAGCTGAACCGGAGATTTTATTTGCAAGAATTGATACAGAGAAAATGCTTGATGAGATAGAGACCCGTTTCCCATCCAAGGAAGAAGAGCCGGAAGAGGAAAAGCCTAAGAAGGAAAAGAGACCTGAGCTTAAGATTCCTACCATTGAGACCAAGCAGAAGGAAGAAATCACCATAGATGAGTTTAATAAGATGTCTCTTCAGATGGGCGAAATTATCTCCTGTGAGGAGGTAAAGGATTCCAAGAAGCTTCTTTGCTCACAGGTACAGGTTAACGGAAAGGTTCTTCAGATTGTATCGGGTATCAAGAATTACTACACACCTGAGCAGATGGTTGGAAAGAAGGTTGTTGTAATTACCAACCTCAAACCTACCAAGCTCGCAGGTGTTTTATCTGAAGGTATGCTCCTTTGCGCAGAGGATTTTGATGGCAATCTCGCACTCCTCACCGCAGAAAAGGATATGCCTGCCGGCGCAATGATAAGCTAAATTCCGGTTTGTCGGGCAAGGGCGGGTTTCTGATACTGCTCATATAACTTCACACCAATTGAGTTTTTACAAACGGAAAGTATATGAATAAGGCTGATACACAACGTGCCATCGATTT
>CACWQH010000046.1 GCA_902762955.1 uncultured Lachnospiraceae bacterium | reverse complement strand
TGTATCAGGCATGGGGACAGGGTTGTCAATTGAAGAAAAAAAGGAGCTTGTTAACAATATGGTTGCAAATGTGTATAAAACCATAAAGAGTATAAAGCCCACATGTCAATTCGGCATAAGTCCCGCGGGAAATATGGAAAATGCAAAGGAAGATGGAGCAGATATTGAAAAATGGCTATCGGAGGAAGGGTATGTTGATTATATAATGCCACAGCTCTATTGGACAGATGATTTTATCTCGAGTGAAGGAGAAGAAATTGCTTTGTTTTCTAAAAGATGCGAAGAGTGGCAAAATGTAAATGTTCTTGATAAACCGATTTATGCCGGACTTGCGTTATATAAAGCGGGAGAAAAGTATTCAGGTGATTTAGGATGGAGTATATATAATGATAATCTGAAACGTCAATGTAATAAAGCATATAATATGGGATATGACGGATATGCTTTATTCAGATATGCATGGTTGGAATATAATTCATCAGTATATGAACTTGATAATCTTAACACATATGTAGAGACGTTAAGTATTATAGATAATGAAAATAAATATAATGGAGATAATTCATTTAATAATTATTCTGTATCGGAAAAATATTCTGATGAATTAAATGAATTTGATAATACTTATGATTATGATGATTTTCATGACACTGACTTAATAAGTTGCAATGTTTTTTGCTGTGGATTTAATAATAAAAGTATATTTTTAAGCGGAAGATTATCAGAAATAAAAATGATATATAGAGGGATAGGAGCAATAAATTTATCTATTTTAAATAATAATTATACGGGAGGTATAGAATACAGAGTTCATAGTATTGGTGGTACATGGTCAGGATGGGTAAGGGATGGTGAACCTGTTGGAGATAAAACCTGTTCAAAGCTTATAGATGGAATACAGATAAGGCTTTATGGAGAGATTTCCAAACATTATGATTTGTTTTATAAGACAGGATATTTTGATGGTTTTTTTACTAAATGGGTATGTAACGGAGAACCGGCGGGAGAAATGGGTTTAAAAGGAGCAATAAGATGTATAAACATCAAAATAATAGATAAATGATAATATATAAAATACCAATAAAAAAGCTGAAAAATCAATAAAAATACTTGCAAAAATAAGAAATGGTGTTATAATTAAATATGACTTTGATAGTGATTACTAAAAGAGTGGGTTTACGGAAACCCACTCTTTACTTTTTCGATTAATGTTTGAAAGGTGGAGTGGGATGAAAAAAAACGAAATTGAAGATTATTGCACCAAACTTGTTACTCCTATCATTGAAGAAAATTCCTTTGAATTGGTAGATGTCGAGTATGTTAAGGAGGGTGCGGATTATTACCTCAGAGTATATGCCGATAAGGAAGGCGGAATAAACATAGATGACTGCGTTCTTATAAGCAGAGCACTTGAAAAGAAACTTGATGAGGAAGATAAAATTGATGGTGCTTATATTCTTGAGGTAAGTTCACCGGGGCTCACAAGACCTCTAAAAAAAGATAATGATTTTAAAAGAAGTATAGGCAAAAAGGTTGATATCAAGCTATATAATAAAATAAACGGATTAAAACAGTTTACTGCTGAGCTAAAGGCGTATTCGGAACAGGATATCACAGTATTATTAAATGATGAAGAAATGCTTATAAATAAAAAAGATATATCAATGATAAGATTAGCATTTGAATAAAGAGTATTGATACAATAAGGAGGATAAAAAAATGTCAGAAATAATTGACGCATTGAATCAGTTGGAGAAAGAAAAAGGTATTAGTAAGGATAAAATAATGGAGAAGATTGAAACCTCTCTTTTATCTGCGTGCGAAAAGGATTTTGGAAAGGATGCTGTTATAGAAGTATCTATGGATCGTGAAACCGGTGATATTGCATTGTTCCAGAAGAAAACTGTTGTAGATGAGGTGGAAAATGAAGATAATGAGATTTCTCTAGTACAGGCAAAGGCAATGAATGATGATGCGGCTGTCGGAGATGAACTTAAGTTTGAAATTAAGACTATGGAATTTGGTAGAATTGCAGCACAAAAGGCAAGAAGCATAATTGTTCAGGCTATAAAAGAAGGCGAAAGAGATGCCATATATGAACATTTTGTATGCAAGGAAAAAGATATAATAACAGGTGTTGTTCAAAGATATGTGGGCAATAATATAAGCGTCAGCCTTGATGACAGAACAGATGCTATTCTTAATGAAAATGAGCAGGTTAAGGGTGAGTATTATAAGCGCGGTGACAGAATAAAGCTTTACGTGGTTGAAGTAAAGAAAAACCAAAAGGGTGGATTCAAGATAGTAGTTTCAAGAACACATAAGGATCTTGTAAGAAAATTATTTGAGCGCGAGGTTGCAGAGGTTGCTGACGGAACAGTTGAAATCAAGAGTATTTCAAGAGAGCCGGGTTCAAGATCAAAAATAGCAGTATGGTCAAATGATCCAAATGTTGATCCTGTCGGAGCCTGTGTAGGATTAAATGGTACAAGAGTAAATACAATCGTAGATGATTTAAAGGGTGAAAAGATTGATATAATTAACTGGGATGAAGATCCTGCAGTATTTATTGAAAATGCATTAAGTCCATCAAAGGTTGTTTCTGTTGATGTAGATATAGATGAGAAGAGCGCAAAGGTTGTTGTTCCTGATTATCAGCTTTCACTTGCAATCGGTAAAGAAGGTCAGAATGCAAGACTAGCAGCAAGACTCACAGGCTACAAGATAGATATCAAGAGCGAATCTCAGGCCGGTCTTTCAAAATATGATGATGACGAGATAGATTTCAGACTTGATGATGAATACGATGAGTATGACGATGAAGAAAATTATGATGAAGATGGCTATGAAGAAGAGGCTTATGAGGATGATAACTATGAAGAAGATAGTTATGAAGACGAGAACAACGAGGATGATGGCGATAATAAGGATGAAGAATAATCTCATCAATTAAATGATAAGGAGTATCGGCTTAATGGCAAAAAAAGTACCGCTTAGACAATGTACCGGATGTAAAACGTCAAAAGCAAAAAGTGAATTAATACGTGTCATAAAAACACCTGAGGATGAAATTTGTCTTGATAAAACAGGAAGGTTAAACGGAAGAGGTGCATATATATGTCCGGATAAGAGCTGTCTTGAAAAGGCTGTGAAGTCTAAGGGGCTTGAAAGGGCTCTTAAGTGTGAGATTCCAAAGGAAATATATGATACTCTTTTAAAGGAGTTGAGTTAATTGAAAGGAAATAAGGCGTTATCCATGCTTTCAATAGCAGCAAAAGCCGGCAAAGTCAAAAGTGGCGGCTTTTTGGTTGAAAAAGCATTACAGGAAAATAATGCACAGCTTGTGCTTATTTCAGATGATGCGTCGGATAATACTAAGAGCAAATTTTTAAAAAAATGTGAGTTTTATAAGGTTCCCTGCTTTACTTTGGTTGACAGTACACTACTTGGAAAAAGCATAGGAAAGGAAGCCAGAGTAGTTGTAGCAGTTACAGATACAGGACTTGCAAAACAGATTATCAGCATTGTAAACAGTAGTAAGGATTTGGAGGTGTAATCTATGAGAGTACACGAATTAGCAAAACAATTATCAGGAGAATTAGGAAAACAGATTACAAGTAGTGAACTTCTTGTCAAGCTTAATAAGAAAAAAGAAGGCTTAAAACCTACAAGTAATGTAAGTGATGATTTAATACAATATATCAGAGGATTATACATTAAAACAGCTGCACCGGCTAAAGCCGCTGCACCTTCTAAGCAGTCTGCTCCGTCAAGGACCGCTGCAACAGCAAAAGCTGCTGCTCCTACAAGAACAAAAGCAGCTTCTTCTGATGTGAAGAAAGCAGTTCCTAAAAAGGAAGCTGTCGGAAAAGAACCTGTAAGGAAACCGGCGGTAAAAAAGGAAAATTTACCAGTTGATCTTGAAAAGGTAATTTTAGTTAAGAAGAGCGTTGCACCGGCAGAAGAAGCGGTTAAGAAACCTTCAGACGTTTCAGAAGAAACAAGTAAAACAGTTAAGAAGGATGCTGATGCAAATGAAACAGTTAAAAGAGAAGCTGCAAAACCGGATGCAGTAAAGGCTGAAGAATCAAGAGGCGAAGCATCAAGGGGCGAAGCACCAAGAGGTAAAGCGCCAAGAAGAGAATCGGCAAGAAGAGAAAATCCTTCTGATGCTCAAAGAAGAAGTGCAAGCGGCAGAGATGATAAAGCTGCAAGACCTGCAAGAGATTCTCGTCCTGAAGGAAGAAAAGATAGAGACAGCAGGGATTTTAGGACTGAGGGAAGACCTGCAAGAGATTCTCGTGGAGCAGGAAGAGACAGACAGGATTTTGATGGAGAAAAGAGAAGACCGTCATCAGGTAAAAGAGATTTTTCAAGAAATGATTCGGCCGGTGAAGAGCCGCTTAGAAAAGAGTCAAGAAAAGACAGAGACAGAAGTAAAGAAAGAGACAGAGAAAAAGAAAGAGAAAGAGACAACAGAGATAGAGACAGAGAAAAGGATTTTGACAGAGAAAGACCGGGTAAAAAGGAAGGCAGAAGAAAAGACGGTAAGAAGGTTGAGATGCCTAAGAAGGAAGCACCAAAGAAGCAGGAGCCTGTAGAACCGGTTATTAAGTCAATAAAATTCCCTGAAATTCTTACAGTAAGCGAACTTGCTTCTAAGATTAAGGTTCCTGTTGCACAGCTTATTAAAAAGCTGTTTATGGCTGGAAAGCTTTATAATGTTAATTCAGACCTTTCCTTTGATGAGGCTGCAGAAATTGCTCTTGAGTACAACTACATAGCTGAAGAGGAAGAAAAGGTAGATGTTATAGAGGAACTTTTGAAGGAGGAAGAAGAGGATGAATCACTTATGACTCCAAGACCTCCTGTAGTTTGTGTTATGGGACACGTTGATCATGGTAAGACCTCACTTCTTGATGCTATAAGACATTCAGATGTTACAGCAGGAGAGGCCGGTGGTATTACTCAGCATATCGGTGCATCTGTTGTTAAGATTAATGGTCAAAGGATAACATTCCTTGATACACCGGGACATGAGGCATTTACAGCTATGCGTATGAGAGGTGCCCAGTCAACAGATATAGCAATACTTGTTGTTGCTGCAGATGATGGTGTTATGCCTCAGACAGTTGAGGCTATTAACCATGCCAAGGCTGCCGGAATTGAAATAATTGTTGCAATCAATAAGATTGATAAAGAAAGTGCCAATATTGACAGAGTTAAGCAGGAGCTTATGGAATATGAGCTTGTTCCTGAGGATTGGGGCGGTTCTACAATATTCTGTCCGGTTTCTGCACATACTAAGGAAGGTATAGATAATCTTCTTGAGATGATTATACTTACTTCTGAGATTCTTGAGCTTAAGGCTAACAAGAACAGAAGTGCAAGAGGTATTGTAATAGAGGCACAGCTTGATAAGGGACGTGGTTCTGTTGCAACTGTCCTTGTTCAAAAAGGAACACTCAGAGTTGGAGACTATGTTGCGGTTGGTGCTGTACATGGTAAGGTCAGAGCAATGTTTGATGACAAGCACAGAAGTGTTAAGGAAGCTCTTCCTTCAACACCCGTTGAGATACTTGGTCTTAACGGAGTACCTGAATCAGGCGAAATATTTATGACAACTGCAAATGAAAAGGAAGCAAGACAGATATCAGATGCATTTATCAACAGAGGTAAGGAAAGACTTATAGCAGATACAAAATCAAGAATGTCACTTGATGACCTTTACAATAAGATTCAGGAGGGTAATGTTAAAGACCTTAATCTTATTATCAAGGCTGACGTTCAGGGCTCTGTTGAGGCGGTTAAAGCAAGTCTTCTTAAGCTTTCCAACGAAGAGGTTGCAGTTAAATGTATTCACTCCGGAGTTGGTGCAATCAATGAATCTGACGTTATACTTGCATCTGCATCAAATGCAATAATAATAGGATTTAACATCAGACCTGATAATCAGGCTAAGGATGTGGCAGACAGAGAAAAAGTAGATATAAGATTATACAGAGTTATTTATAACGCTATAGAGGATATTGAATCAGCCATGAAGGGTATGCTTGATCCGATTTATGAAGAAAAGGTAATCGGTCATGCTGAAGTCAGACAGACCTACAAGGCTTCAGGAGTTGGTACTATAGCAGGTTCATATGTGCTTGATGGTGTAATTCAAAGAAATGCAACCGTCAGGGTAACACGTGAGGGAGAGCAGATATTTGAAGGACCTCTTGCATCTCTTAAGAGATTTAAGGATGATGCCAAGGAGGTTAAGTCAGGCTTTGAATGTGGTATTGTACTTGAAGACTTCAATGATATCAAGGTTGAAGATCAGATTGAGGCTTATATAATGGTTGAGGTTCCAAGATAAGCGATATATTTGCAGGAATGGGATCAGATTTGTCCGGATTATTAAGCGTTGTGACAGGATGTGGAGGAAAGATTTAATATGAAAAAATCAAGTCACAAAAATCAAAGAATTAATGGTGAGGTTCAAAGAGAATTAAGCCGTATTATTAGTAGAGAAATTAAAGATCCGCGTATAAATCCGATGACATCTGTCACAGATGTTATCGTTACACCGGACCTTAAGTTTTGCAAAGCATTTATAAGTGTTCTGGGGGATGCGGAGTCTGCAAAGGAGACCTTTGCAGGACTTCAAAGTGCCGCCGGATATATAAGAAGAGAGCTTGCAAGGAGTATTAACTTAAGAAATACACCGGAGCTTATATTTGTAATGGATAATTCCATAGAATATGGAATAGAGATGTCAAAGAAGATTGATGAAGTGGTTGGCGGTGACAGTGATGCTGATGTCGATGAGACTGAAGCTTTGGAAGATGAGACTGATTTAAATGGAGACGAGGATGAATAAATTAATTGAAAAGATTGAAAGTTCTGAAAAAATTGCAATCTTTGGTCATATGAATCCGGATGGGGACTGTATAGGTTCCTGTCTTGGCTTGTGGAATTATATAAAGGATAATTATAAGGACAAAGAAGTAATAGTATATCTTGAACCAATTCCAAAGAAATTCAGCTTTATCAGAGGCTCTGAGGATGTAGTTAGCAAACCTGAGGAAAGATTTTTTGATTTGGGTATTTCTCTTGATTGCGGAGATACTGACCGACATGGAGAGTTTGGAAATATCTATAAAAACTGTGGTTATACAATATGTTTCGATCATCATAGGAGTAATCAGGGGTTTGGAGACTATTTTCATTGTGAACCGGATTCTTCATCATGTTGTGAGGTTTTATTTAATTTCCTTGACTATGATAAGATTTCTTCGGATTGTGCTGAAGCACTTTATCTTGGAATTGTTCATGATACCGGTGTGTTTAAGTATCAGGCTACATCTGAAGAAACAATGACAATAGCCGGAAAGCTTATTTCTAAAGGCGTCAGAAGCCAATACATAATAGATGAAACTTTTTTTAAGGTTTCATATAATCAAAACAGACTTACCGGAAGAGTTTTACTGGATGCAAAGCTTCACATGGAGGGCGAGGTTATTACTGCATGTATTACCAAAGAAATCTTTGATGAGTATAACACATCAAAAGAGGATACAGATGGAATTATAGATAAGCTGAGAGTGACAGATGGAGTAGAGGTTGCAATACTTGCATATCAAAAAGGTGAGGATTTATATAAGTATAGTCTTCGTTCTGTAAAATATATAGATGTAAGTAAGATAGCGACTGCATTTGGCGGCGGTGGACACATAAGGGCTGCCGGATTTGACGCTAAAGGAAGCTATGAGGATAATCTTAAGAAAATACTCGATATGGTTATAGAACAGATGAGGAAATATAATTGATAGATGGAATAATAAATGTATATAAGGAAAAAGGTTACACCTCATTTGATGTGGTTGCAAAGCTAAGAGGTATTCTTAAGCAAAAGAAGATAGGACATACCGGGACTCTTGATCCTATGGCTGAAGGAGTTTTAATCGTATGCCTTGGAAAAGCAACAAAGCTGGTGGATATACTTATTACAAGCTCAAAGGAATATAAGGCTTCCATGCAGCTTGGAATTAAAACCGATACTGAAGATGTTACCGGAGAAATATTAAAGGAAAGCGACTTGTGGAAGTCGCTTAGTAATGATGAAATAATTGAAGCAGTTAATTCGTTTGTCGGTAAATACAGTCAGCTTCCACCGATGTATTCTGCTATTAAAAAGGATGGAAAAAAGCTGTACGAATATGCCAGAGCAGGTATAGAAGTTGAAAGACAAAAGCGTGAAGTGGAAATTATTTTTATTGATAATATAAGTATAGAACTTCCATATGTTAATTTTGATGTAAAGTGTTCAAAGGGAACATATATTAGAAGTCTTTGCAGGGATATCGGTGATAAGCTTGGATGTGGCGCAAGTCTTTCGGGGCTTATAAGAAATGAACTTCATGGTATGAGAGCATCGGATGCATTTAAGCTATCAGATATAGAAAGGCTTAGAGATGAAGATGAGCTTGATAAGTGTATAATTCCTATGGATGCTTTACTTTCAGATTATGAAAGGCTTGATATAAAGCCTCAGGCTTCAAAGCTTTTATCCAATGGCAACAAATTAAAACCTATAAGCTTTTATCCTTCAAAGCAAGGTTCGATTTGTGATGGTACGGCTGAAAAGTTATATAGAATATATGATAATGATAAGCTTATGGCACTTTACAGATATGATGAATCGAATGATATATTTGTACCGTTTAAGATGTTTTTATAATACTTTTTACATGGAGATTATGTCGTGGAGATTATAGCATATGATAAGGCACAATTAAATAATACAGCTGTTGCGCTTGGAAAGTTTGAAGGTGTACATAAGGGACATATACTTTTAATCAATAAAATTATAGAGCTTGCAAATGATAAGACCATCCTGTCAATGGGTGAAATGTCTATTAATAAGAGTATTAAGAGTGTCGTTTTTACAATAAATATGCCGGATGAAAATGTCATTAATCTTGACAGTGAAAGATATGATATTTTTAAAGGCTTCGGTGTGGACTATGTCTGTGAATGTCCGTTTGATGAAAGAATATCAAGACTGTCTCCTTTGGAATTTATAAAAAAAATATTGGTTGAAAGACTTGGTGTGTCGTACGTTGTTGTTGGCTCGGATTTTAGATTTGGACATAAAAGATCCGGTGATGTTTCAACACTTAAAAAGTATGCTGCAGAGTATAATTATGAAGTTATTGTCTTTGAAAAGCTTAAAATAGACGATAATATTATAAGCTCAACCTTTATAAGGAAACTGCTTGAAAAAGGAGATGTTCAGGCAGTTGATAGATATATGGGAAGACCTTATTCCATATCAGGAAAAGTTGTTTTCGGAAAGCAGCTTGGAAGAACTATAGGTTTTCCAACTGTCAATATCATACCGGATAAAAGAAAGAGACTTCCTCTTGCCGGTGCCTATGAAACAAGAGTATATATTAATGATGATAGTTTGGAATATAAGGCTATTACAAATGTTGGAAGTAATCCTACCATAAATAAAGAAACTGGATCAAAAAAAGATACTGAAATTATTGTTGAGACACATATATTAGATTATTCGGGCGATTTATACGGTAAGGATATAAAGCTTGATTTTATAAGATTTTTAAGAACTGAAATGAAATTTGATAATATTGAAGAATTAAAGAAACAATTAGAAAAAGATAAAGAAAGAGTAAACAATAAAATATAATTTTAAATAGCGTCAGCACCAGTAGCTCAGTGGATAGAGCAATGGCCTCCGGAGCCATGTGCGTAGGTTCGATTCCTATCTGGTGCATTCATTATTTGGTTTGGAGGATAAAAATGTTTAAAAAGAAGAAAACTTATATTGATAAAATAAATTTTGATGTATTTGAGGATGAACCATCTGATTTTGATCTTTTTAGCAAAGAAAAGTATTACGAAGATAATGATGATTACGATGAAGAAAACAGTGATGTTGAAGATGATTATGAGACTGATGAAGATGTAAAAGAAGGTAATATCGTTAATGAAGAAGATGTAAAGGATGATGACGTTAATCCGGACGTAGATAAAAAGGATAAAAACATAGCCGCTATCGTTGATAAAAAGGTTGAAGAGACAAAAGATGAAGATATTGTAGTAGACGAACATAAAAAGGATGGAAACATCGAAATTGATGAAAATAAAAAAGGCGATGAAGATTTCTATTTAGATGAAGAGGAAAATGATAACATCGAGATAGATGTAGAAGACATCGAAGATGTCGCACCGGAAGATATGTCTGATGAGGATACATCCTTTAGCTATGATGACTTTGATAAAATCGTAAGTGAAGAAGAGGTTTCTGATAAGAAAAGTAAAGTTAAAAAGAAAAAGAGCAAGGGTAAAGTATTTGCACTGGTATTCTTATGGATTCTGATATTTGGAGCAGGTGTGATGGCATTTTTGTATTTCCAAACAGATGTATTTAAGAAAAAGAATAAAGATACAGCAACCTCTACAGATGCTGCTACAACCACGACTGAGGCAGCTGCTGAAGTTACTTCAGAAGAGTATGATGAGAACTTTTACACTATTTACTCATATGAGACAAATGCAGATGTAAATATAAATGCACTTATGGCGGATTATTATGATGCACTTGTAAAGGGTGACAGCGAGAAGCTTAAGGATATTGTTACAGAACCGGAAGCCTTTGGAGATATGATGATTTATGAGACAAAGGCACAGGTTATAAGTGAATACAGCAATATAACCTGTTATACGATACCGGGGCTTAATGAAAATGAAATATTGGTATTTACCACAAGCAATGTAACCATAACCGGTGTAAACAGTAAGCCTCTTGACATAAAGCAGTTTTATGTTGTTAAGGAAGGAAATAATTATAAGATAAATAACGGTGTTTTGCCACAGGAGGTAATTGATTATATCAATGTTCAGGCGGGAAGTCCTGATGTACAGAATTTATATAAGTCTGTTCAGGATAATATAAATCAATGTCTTGCTGAGGATTCAACCTTTGCAGAGTTTTATAATAAGATAAACAGTGAAATTGAGGATAGCGAATAAAAAAATTTATAAGTAATAAAGCTGTATTTTAATTATCATAATTTGCATATTAGGTAGTTTATATGAGTGATGAGATAAGATTAAACAAGTACCTTAGTGAAGCCGGAATATGTTCAAGGAGACAGGCAGATAAGCTTATAGAAGAAGGAAAAATAACCGTTGACGGTAAAATAGCTGATCTGGGAACTAAGGTTACTGATACTTCAAAGGTATGTTTTGAAGGAAAAACGGTTAAATTAAATACACATACTGTTATATATGCTTACAATAAACCACGTGGTTATGTCTGTACCTCAAAGGATGCGGATAAGGACAGTATTTTTAACTATGTGGAATTTCCATGTAAGGTTAATTATGTCGGAAGACTTGATAAGGATTCTCAAGGACTTTTGCTATTAACTAATGACGGAAACCTTGCCAATGACATACAAAAGTCAAGAAATAACCATGAAAAGGAATACATTGTAAGAATTAATAAAGCGGTTACGGATGAATTTATAGAGGGTATGTCAAAGGGTGTGCCTATTCTTGATACAGTAACCAAGAAATGTAAGGTGGAAAGAGTAGGAGAAAGATCATTTAGGATAATCCTTAAACAGGGGCTAAACAGGCAGATAAGAAGGATGTGTGAATATTTTGATGTAAGAGTTTCACATCTTAAAAGAGTCAGAATTATGAATGTCAAGCTTGGCGATTTAAAGCTTGGAGAGTACAGAGAGCTTTCTTCCGAGGAAGAAAAGATATTGAGAAAAAACTGTGGAGTATAGTTTTGGAGGTTTATATGGATAAGACCGCAAGAATTAAAGAGTTGGTAAATGTATTAAATGAAGCATCCAGAGCCTATTATCAGGAAGACAGAGAGATAATGAGCAACTTTGAATATGATAAATTGTATGATGAGTTAGTTGCACTTGAAAATGAAACAGGACTTGTGCTTTCGGGAAGTCCAACTTCTAAGGTTGGATATGAGGTCTTAAGTGAGCTCCCTAAAGAGAGACATCCGGAGCCGATGCTTTCTCTTGATAAGACTAAGAGTGTGGATGATCTTGCCGCATGGCTAAACGGACGAAAAGGTGTAATGTCCTGGAAGCTTGACGGTCTTACTGTTGTTCTTACGTATGAGGATGGTGAGCTTGTAAAAGCAGTGACAAGAGGAAATGGCGAGATAGGCGAGGTTATTACCAATAATGCCAGAGTATTTGCCAATGTTCCAAAGAGGATAAGCTTTAAAAATCCGCTTACCATACGTGGTGAGGCGATAATCACATATACAGATTTTGAGAAGATTAACCAGACTATTGAGGATGTCGAATCCAAGTATAAGAATCCGAGAAACCTCTGCAGCGGAACCGTAAGGCAGCTAAATAATGAGATTACAGCTAAAAGAAATGTACATTTCTTTGCATTCTCAATGCTTGATTCGGGAGATGATGAGGTTGATAAGACAGTAAACAGCAGATTTGATTTTCTTTCAGGTCTTGGCTTTTCTGTAGTTGAGCATAAGGATGTAACACCGGATAATATACATGAGGTTGTAAAATTCTTTTCAGATAAGATAAGTACCAATGATTTTCCATCGGACGGACTGGTATTAGCCTTTGATAATATAGCTTACGGACGTTCGCTTGGAAGAACAGCTAAATTTCCGCGTGACTCCATAGCCTTTAAATGGGCTGATGAAGAAGCTGAAACAACTTTACGCCATATAGAGTGGAGTCCGTCAAGGACGGGACTTATCAATCCGGTTGCGATATTTGATACAGTAGAGCTTGAGGGAACCTCGGTAAGCCGTGCCAGCATACACAATGTAAGCATCGCAAAGCAGCTCAAGCTTGGAATAGGTGATACAATAAAGGTCTATAAAGCCAATATGATAATTCCTCAGATAAGTGAAAATGTAACAAAAAGCGGTAACCTTATCGTGCCTGATGTCTGTCCTGCCTGTGGTAATAAGACAGAACTTAAGAATGAAAACGGAGTTGAGACACTTTACTGTCCAAATCCGGATTGTCCTGCAAAATCCATAAAGCTTTTTACACATTTTGTATCAAGAAATGCAATGAATATAGACGGAATGTCCGAAGCAACACTGGAGAAATTTATAGATAAGGGCTTTTTGGTTGAGTTATACGATATATATCATCTGGATAGATATGAGGATGAGATAGTCAATATGGAGGGCTTTGGAAGAAAGTCCTATGACAATATGATAGAATCCATTAATGCTTCAAGAAATACTGACCTTACTAGAGTGTTGTACGGACTCGGAATTTTAAACATCGGACATGCCACGGCAAAGCTTATATGCAAATTCTTTAAAAACGACATAGAGAAGATTATATCTGCTTCGGCAGAAGAGTTTGCCCAGATAGAAAAAATAGGTGAAGTAATTGCCGAAGGAATAGTTTCGTATTTTGCAAATGATGAAAATATTAGAGTGCTTCGTGCTATACTTAAGGAGGTAACTCTTATAGAAGAGGTAAATGATAAGGAGCAGGATTTAGAGGGAAAGACCTTTGTTATAACAGGTTCTCTTAACAGCTTTGCCAACAGGGATGAGTTAAAGAAGCTTATCGAAGACAGAGGCGGCAAGGTTGCAGGAAGTGTATCCGCTAAAACAAGCTATCTTATCAACAATGATGTGATGTCCAACTCTTCAAAAAATAAAAAAGCAAAGGATTTGGGCATACCAATTATTTCAGAAGAGGACTTCTTGAAGTTATAATATAAAAGTGTTATATTATAACGAGCGAGTTAAAATATTATATGAGTAGTATGAATTGTATGAATTATACGTCATATAATTTTAAAATTATAAGTTGATTATATTATGATAATTAATGACTAAAAAATGACGGAAGGTTTGATATTATGCCAATTAGAGTTTTTAATGATTTACCTGTAAAGAAAATACTTGAGGATGAAAATATATTTGTTATGGATGAGCATCGTGCGACCACACAGGACATACGTCCTTTGGATGTGCTTATCCTTAATCTTATGCCTTTAAAGGAGGATACCGAGCTTTGCTTGCTTAGAAGCTTATCCAATACTCCTCTTCAGGTAAACATTTCATTTATAAGAACAGTCTCATATGAGTCAAAAAATGTATCAGAGTCTCATCTTGCAAAATTTTATACGGATTTTGCATCTGTTAAACATAAAAAATGGGATGGTCTTATCATAACCGGAGCTCCTGTAGAGCTTATGGAGTTTGAAGAGGTGGACTACTGGGATGAGCTTACAGAGATAATGGACTGGTCAAAGGAAAATGTAACCTCGACCCTTCATATCTGCTGGGGTGCCCAGGCAGGACTTTACTACAGATACGGTGTAAAGAAAATAAAACTTGATAAGAAGCTTTCGGGTGTGTATGAGCATTATCCTATACATAAAAAGACAGAACTCATACGAGGCTTTGACGATACATTTATGGTACCTCAATCAAGGTACACAGGCATAGATAAACAGGCGGTAGTTGATAATCCGTTACTTGAAATAGTTGCCGAATCTGATATAACCGGACCATACCTTATCATAGGTGAGGGCGGTAAGAATATATTTGTAACAGGACATCCTGAATACGATACGCTTACACTTGACAAAGAGTATAAGCGTGATCTGGATAAGGGTATTAATCCTGACATTCCGGTAAATTACTATAAGGATAACAATCCGGACAGTAAGCCGGTTAAATCCTGGAGATGTCATGCCAATACATTATATTCAAACTGGCTTAACTACTACGTATATCAGGTTACTCCATACGATTGGACAGGAAACGATAAGGAAGGTAATACATATAAGCCTTATAAAAAATAAATTTTTGTTTACAATTCAAAGGACAATATTATTAATTATTTATGATTTCTGTTTGGATTTTTGCATGATTTTTTAGATACTTGACAATTTTATATATGATGATTATAATCGTTAACGAAAACAGGAGTGCTTAATGAATTAGGCTGAGAGATGGTCTGTATCGACTGTCAATCCTTGGGAATATCCCTTTACCTGATCCGGATAATGCCGGCGGAGGAAGTTTGCTTTTTCTTTATATGATTTTATGGGCTTACTTCCTATTGGGGAGGTAAGCCTTATTTTTATAATTGGAGGAAATGTGATGAATGCAAATGTAGCTATTCAGGTTCTCCCTGCTGTACAGGGTGATGAAGAAATTGTAAGAGTTGTGGATGCTGTCATTGACTATATCAAAAGTACAGGTGTTAATTATTATGTAGGCCCGTGCGAGACAGCAATGGAAGGTGATTATGAGGAACTTATGGATATAGTTAAGCACTGCCAGTATATCGCAATCGAGGCAGGTGCACCGAGTGTTATGAGCTATGTAAAGATTACCTATAAGCCGGATGGAGAAAAGCTTACCATAGAAAGAAAGACGGCAAAGCACCATAAAAATGATATTCTTAAGCATATGAAGAGTGCATAGGATAGGACAGGAATATATGTCAAAAAAGTATAGTGATAATAAAAATAAAAAATATATGGATATTGTAGTTCCGTGTATTGTACTTGTGGCTGTGCTTGTTATATGGCAGCTTGCCTGTACATTTTCACTTGTACCGTCATATATGCTTCCATCACCGGTAAGGGTAGTCAAAGCATTTATAAATGATTTTGATCTGCTTATGCAGCATGCTAAAACCACACTTACAGAAGCTGTTTTAGGTATGGTACTGGGTGTGCTGCTTGGATTTGTAAGTGCGGCACTCATGGATGCATTTAAAGTAGTAAGACAGGGACTATATCCTTTACTGGTTTTAACCCAGACGATTCCACCTGTTGCCATAGCACCGCTTTTGATACTGTGGTTTTCATATGGCATAGCACCTAAAGTTGTACTTGTGGTTTTGGTATCATATTTCCCGATAGCAATCGGTCTTTTAGAAGGCTTTGAATCTGTAGACTGTGATTTGATATTTCTTTTGAAATCCATGAATGCAAGCAGATGGCAGATATTCTGGCATGTAAAGTTTCCGTCAGCCTTGGGAGAATTCTTTTCAGGACTTAAAATTGCAGCCTCCTACTCGATAGTTGGTGCTGTGATAGCAGAGTGGCTGGGAGGCTTTAACGGACTCGGTGTATATATGACCAGGGTTAAAAAGTCTATGTCATACGACAAAATGTTTGCAGTTATTTTTTTTGTATCTGCTATAAGTCTTATACTTATGGCAGTAATCAAGCTTATTCAAAAAAAGGCGATGCCTTATAAATATATCAGAAAACAGGATGAATAAGAAAATGATTACAACAAGATGGATAATTCCTTACTGGATGTAAGGGTTATTAACCATAAATATATTGTAGTGAAAAAGGAGAGAAAAATTTATGAAAAATGTTAGAGGAAAGTTAAGAAAAACACTTATTCTTACCCTTGTGGCAGCTATGATGATCAGTCTGTGTTCATGTGGTAAAAAGAAGAATTCTGATAAGGATATGAAGGATATTACCCTTGTTCTTGATTGGACACCTAATACTAACCACACCGGATTTTATGTAGCTTTGAGCGAAGGCTATTATGAGGATGCAGGATTAAATGTAACTATAATTCAGCCGCCTGAAGACGGAGCAACTATGATGGTTGCATCCGGTGATGCAGAGTTTGGTATAGATTTCCAGGATTATCTTGCACCTGTATATACCTCAGAGGATGATATACCGGTTACTGCCGTAGCAGCTATCTTGCAGCACAATACGTCAGGTATTATATCTCTTAAGGAGGATAATATAGCTACGCCTAAAGGACTTGAGGGCAAAAATTATGCTACATGGAGTCTTCCTGTTGAGCAGGCTATGATTGAAAATATAGTTGAAGCAGATGGCGGAGATTATTCAAAGGTTAATCTTATACCGGAGTATGTAACTGATGAGGTTGCAGCACTTAAGCAGGATATAGATGCTATTTGGGTATATTATGCATGGGCAGGCATCGCAACAGAGATAGCAGGCCTTGATACCAATATGATATATTTCAAGGATATAACTCCTGAATTTGATTATTACAGCCCTGTAATTATATCCAATACCGATTGGCTTGCTGAAAATGAGGATACAGCCAAGGCATTTCTTGAAGCAACCAAAAAGGGATATGAATATGCTATAGATAATCCTGATAAAGCTGCTGAAATCCTTTGCAAAGAGGTTCCTGAGCTTGATGAGGAGCTTGTAAAAAAGAGTCAGGAATGGATTTCAGGTGAGTACAAGGCAGAGGTATCAAGATGGGGCTATATAGATAAGGCAAGATGGGATGCATTTTATAAATGGCTCTATGACAATGATTTATCAGATGAAATACCGTCAGGCTACGGATTTACAAATGATTATTTACCGGAGTAGTGATTATGCAGAAGATTCTTTGTGCCAACAACATATCAAAATCCTATGGTGATAAAGAAGTTTTAAAGGATATCAATCTAACCTTGGATGAAGGTGAGCTTGTCTGCCTGCTTGGAGTAAGCGGAGTAGGAAAAACCACACTTTTCAATATCTTATCCGGACTTATGAAGCCGGATAGCGGTGAGGTGCTTCTTAAAAAAAGTTATAGTAATGATGAGAGACGAAAAGAAGATATCGATAAAGAATATGATACAGAATCTTTTGAAGATGATTTTTTGGATATAACCGGAGTTTCCGGCCATATAAGCTATATGCTTCAAAAGGATTTACTGCTGCCTCACAAGATTGTGATAGATAATGCAGCACTTCCGCTGGTTATCTCAGGTATGAGTAAAAAAGAAGCAAGAGATAAGGCTGCGTCATATTTTGAACGCTTTGGTCTTTCGGGTACAGAAAAAAAATATCCTGTCCAGCTTTCAGGTGGTATGAGACAGAGAGTGGCACTTTTAAGAACCTACCTTTGCGGTAATTCTGTGGCATTGTTAGACGAACCGTTTAGTGCGCTTGATACCTTGACAAGAGCATCGGTGCATGAGTGGTACCTTAAGGTTATGGAGGAAATTAAGCTTTCAACTTTATTTATCACACATGATATAGATGAGGCGATTCTTATATCAGACCGCATCTGTATATTGAAGGGACAGCCTGCCGGTATCACAGATGAAATAGTGATTGATGAGCCAAAGCCGAGAGGGCAGGATTTTGTGCTTTCGGATAAATTTCTGGAGTATAAGAGAAGAATTAAGCTTATGTTATAATTGGGTTTTTGTTATTATCCGTCGTATACCAAAAAGCATTAAAAGGTTTATCACGGTATAACTTGTAAACATGCCAATAGCATATGCGTTTAAGCCGTAATTTGGAACCATTAAAAATATAAAGCAAATTCTTATAGATATACCGATTACGTTGCAAATTAGCGCAAAAAAGGATTTATCTATTCCATTTAATATGGATGTCAGATTTCCGGAAGTGTATATAAGAGGACAAAGCAGGCAGAGCTTTTTAAGCAGTATGCCTGCTTCTTTGCTTTTAAATGCGATTTCGCACATTGGAATACCGAGCACGTAAAAGCCTGCCGATGCCAATGCACCGAGAAATAGACAGAACACTATACAGTTTTTGAGAGCACTATTTATAGCTCTTATATCCTTCCTTGCATTTGCATATGATATCGCCGGCAGAAGCATAGTCGATAGAGAAGTGGTAATAGTTGCCGGAAATAGTATAAACGGTATAACGATACCTGTTACGATTCCAAACATTTCCAATGCTGTGTCACTGTCGTTGTAGTAATAAAAAAGCATTGCCGGCATAATGATTGCTTCTAACGTTGAAAAAAGTGTGAAAATTAAATTGTTTATTGTAATAGGGATGGCATCATTTTTGAAATATTGACGGACATATCTTTTTTCTTTTGGAGTCAGAGGAATTTTTTCTGTTACG
>CACWQH010000045.1 GCA_902762955.1 uncultured Lachnospiraceae bacterium | reverse complement strand
ATTCTCACAGGTACCCCTTCAAAAAATTCAAGCATATGGATGTTACAGCTAAGCCAGTCGGATTCGTTCATGGTAGATGTTGCCTCTACATATGTATACTGGCTATAAGGGAGTGTTGCAACAAATAGATAAGCGGTCTGTTCAGAACCTGTATCAGCATCTACATAGCTCATTGTTGGACCTGACCAGTCTACTTCGATAGTTACTCCTGGCTTATGTTCTACATGACTTGTATAGCTTTTATCTACAGTATACTGCTTATAGCCTCTGGCAAATGTGGGATAAGAACATGGTTTAACTCCATCTTGCTTACACTTTTCAACATACTCCTCCCATAGAAGAGTTTCTGTAACTCCTACTTTACCGAGTTCACTATGTACATAAGCATAGTCTACCGGTGCATAGCTGTTCTTCGGTTTGAATTTCTCAGGATAAAATAACCGATATAATTCATCATCGGTCATCGCCAGAAGTTCATCCCACTCAAGTTTTCTTTCATCAGATTTATTTCTGATACGCGCAACAGAATTTCTGGAAACACTAAGAATTTCAGAGATTCTACTGTTGCTAAGATCCTTTTGAAGCAGTTCTATAATCTGCCTCACTCTTGTCTTCTTAAACATAAGACAACCTCCTATAAAATATATTTTTGAAGGAAAACCCTTCAGCCATACAGTTTATAGGAGGCTAATACCTAATATCAATATTCGATTACTAACCACTATATATAGTGGGTGCTCTCAAGCGTGAGAATACACACTATATATAGTGGGTGCTCTCAAGCGTGAGAATACACCTGACCCAGGGTGCTCTCAAGCGTGAGAAGGGGTGCTCCCAAGCGTGATAATATTCAGTCAAATAACTTTTTAATACCATATGCTAAACGACTTCAAGTTGGGATAAGAAATAAGCAGGTGTATATAAGAGCATTTGACCCGATTTGCGTTAAATCAATAGCGAAAATTCTTTATGTGGTGCGTTAAAAAAATCGAACTGTTTGAGCGTAGCGAGTTTTCGATTTTTAGCACCTATAAAGAATTTGAGCGCTTTGATTTAGCAAATTGATGGTTAGCTCTTATATACACCTGCTTATTTTATTCCAACTGAAGTCGTTAATATAGATATGACAAGGCTCACGCCCATGGCACATAATAGGAAAGAGCTTACCCTTGAAGTTCTTTTCAACCCGCCTACGATGTCTCTCCCTACATCACAGGTGCGCCAATCATCTGCTTACGCAGAACGACTTCAAAAATAAGCTCTAACCATATCATGCTCACCTTCGCTCCCCGTGGGAGCATGATGTCTTACAGTAACCCTTTTATATAGCAACCCCATAATAGTAAAACTTTTTATCTTGCAAACTGTTTAAGAATTCTGTCAAGTCTTGTTGCCATCTCTTTATTTTCTTCAGACTGAACACGGATTTCTCCGGCTATATCGGAAGTATCTTCATTCTTTTCTACGATAACATTTATTGCCTCAAGGTTATCATCTGTAATGACGGTAACGTTCTTAACTCTTTCGGATATGTCTTTTACAGAGTCCTCAAGTCTTTCAACATTATCCTTTATCTCGGTAAGACTGCTTCTGATCTCTGAAACATTGTCCTTATAATCCGAAGACTGATCGGCAAACTTCTTAAATCTATCAACCATATCCGTAGCTATGAAATCAAGTATATCTGTAAAGCATCTGTTTACTACACTTATACTCTCGTTAGCCTCTGTACATAAGGTCTGGATAGCTGCTGCCGTGCTTGTGGAGTTATAAGCAAGATTGCCTATCTCGTCTGCTACAACCGCAAATCCACGTCCTGCCTCACCGGCTCTTGCAGCCTCAATTGAAGCATTGAGTGAAAGCAGGTTTGTCTGTCCCGATATATCCAAAATCTCTGATGCAAGATCATTTATCTTGGCAAGACTTCCAAGTCTTTCAATTGCCTCATCCACGGATTTCCTGGTTTTAACAAGCTTATCCTGACCGCTTTCATAAGCATCGGAAGCCTGATTTCTCATAACCTCTGCACTTGATAATACATCTTCACTGGTTCCAACCGAGGCTTCAATGTGATTAACTATGCCATCGACAACATCATCGATATTGGATATCTCATCATTGACACCTCTCATCATCTCATTGGTATTTTCAAGCTGGGCTGAAAGCTCCTCCGCCGTAGCCATGTCATCCGTTACATTTCCAACCAGCTTTGTAGAAGTCTCGTGCAGCTGCATAGCCTTGTTATCAAGTATTCCACAGCACTCCTGCAGAGTTCCCGTAATCTCCCTGAGTGAAGATGTAAGGCTTATGGTTGCCGATGATATATTTCCTATCTCATCATTTCTTGCAGAATAACCGTTCATGTTATTCTTATCAGATATATCAAGATTCTTTAATTCGATAAGGCTCTTATCAATTGCCTTCATTGGCTTAAGCATTCTGCTTATAAGAATGTATGAAATGATACAAAGTATAGCTACTGCGCATATACTGAATATAATCAGATTTGTCTTAAGCTTTGCTGTGGATGCAAAAACCTCGCTGTTCTTATCTGAGAGCAGGAAAATCCAACCGTAATCAGCCATATAATAATATCCTGCTATATATTTTTCATTTCCCTTTTTGTACTCTACATAACCGCTCTGATCCTCTGTGCTGCCTGCAAGCTTCTCACATAGATCTGTTATGTAAGCTTCTTCAACAGGTGTAGCTACAAGCTCTTCATCAGCATTGAAAATGTACTCACCCTTATTGACATTTACCATGCAGTACTCGGCACTTTCGAGTCCCTTAAGGCTTAAATTATCAAGTATGGATATAAGTCCTGTTGTAAATACACCACCGCCTACAAGTCCTGCCGGATTGCCATTCTCATCATAAACCGCTTTATAAAGTGAAACAATCTGCATACCGCTCGCAGGTGAGATGATGATACCTGTGTTATAAACGCCGTCACCCTGGGCAAGCATGGCGTCCTGAAGTGCTTTAAGTGGATCTCCCTCACGGGTTGTGATACCTACGACCTTAGCATTGGTATGAGTCAAAACGTGGGTATTCCATTCGCTGGCATATAATCCTTCGAGATTTTCCACATCTGCCGAGAAGGTTTCCGTATACTCCTGTGCCTTTGCAAATGCTTCCTCATCTGTCGGATTCTGAAGAAGATTTAAAATCTCACCGGCTCTGCTGTAAGCCGTTAAGGTTTTTTCCGTCTCCTTGACATAGTTTTTAATTATCTCGCTTCTTTCCTCAACTACCGTTTCAAGATTATCAGTGATATTTTTCTTTTTGTCCTTGGTAACAGTATTAATAATTATAATTGAGAGTCCGATCATTACAATCAGCTGAACCAAAAGAATACAAAAAACGATTTTTTGAACCAATGATAGTCTTAAACCACCTTTGTTCCCGTCCATATTCATCCTCCTGTCACATTATATGATTTCGACATAACATAATGTAATTATATTACTTTTCTGTCGAAATTCGTATATTCAGCTAGGTATAGCCATTATATCAAAATGATATAACGCCTATTGAATAAATCATTAGAAACTATTATAATAAGGGTTAATATTTGTATTACATTTACATTAACCAATCAGCGAGGTAGCGCCATGGCAGTTTCATACGAATACTATAAAATCTTTTACTATGTTGCAAAATATAAGAGCTTCAATAAGGCTGCAGCTGTCCTTTCAAACAGCCAGCCCAATATCTCCCGTTCCATAACCAACCTTGAGGCAGAGCTTAACTGCAAGCTTTTTCATCGTTCCAACAAGGGTGTAACCCTTACCGATGCCGGTAAAGAGCTGTTCTATCATGTGGATATAGCCTGCCGGCACCTTGATATCGGTGAAGATATAATCCGCGATACAACGGAATTAAAATCCGGTACATTAACCATCGGCTCCTCTATCGGACTTACACCTACTATAATGCGCTATATGATATTTCCGGTCATGGGAATTTTTAGAAATGAATATCCTAACATAAAGTTTAAAATATTAAACGACACAAATCCGGCACTGATGTCGAACCTTTCAAATAAATTAATCGACATGGCCATAATTACAACCTCATCCGGAGATAATTATGAATATAATAATCTCAAAAAAACAATAATCCATTCCTATAAGGCTGTTCCTATAGCAGGTATGAATTATAACGAGCTGCAAGGTAAAAAGGTATCATTAAAAGAGCTTATGAATTATCCTATGATAAGCCTGTGGCATGATACAGAAACCTACAGCTATTACCGCAGCTTTTTTGCAGAGTATGGTCTTGAGTTTAATCCTGCTATAGAAACCACAAGTACCGGTCAAATCCTAGGCTATACAAAAGGAAATCTCGGTATATCCTTCATGCACGAGCGTGAGGCAGAAGAGTCAATAAAAGAAAACAAGGTCTTTAAAATTGACCTTGTTGAAGAACTTCCTACCCGCTATGTTGCACTGGTTTACGACAAAAACGCAGAGAAAAAAACAGTGTCGGTATTTTTGAAATTATTCCTTGATCATATAAAGTAAAAAAAGATAAACATCACTGCATTCGCAATATTTCCTTTAGCCGGAAGCCTGGTAGGTGAAATTATCAGATACTAGGTGTATATGCAAAAAGGCAATCGGTTATTCCGCAAAAAATATGTCCCAGTGCAGCAAGTAAATAAATAATGTTCATAGTATTTCCTTTCAATTTTTATAAGACAATAAATCCAAACCTATAATTAATTACCTTATCTTGTATCATATGGTTAGTTTTCACTAACATTATAATTGAATTCTTTAAATTGTCAATAATTGCATTTACCCACTATAGAATTTTTGTATTGTAATTACAATGTATTGACACATTAATATGCCTATGATATTATTTAAAAAAGGAGGTATCTACTATGGATATAAATTTGAATGTTGCAACAGCTCCAAAGGATTCAACTTTTCAGTTGAGAATTAATTCAGATATAAAGAAAACTGTTGAAGAAATCTATGCTAAAACGGGAATGACATTAACAGATGCATTTAATACCTTCATTCAACAATCAATAAATGTTGAAGGTCTTCCTTTTATAATCACAAAAAACAGTAAAGAAGCTCTTAAAGAGCAAGCTATCGCAATGCTTATGCTTGATTTAAAACGTGCTGAGGAACGAGCTAACGCTGAAGGATGGATCGATGCAGACGATTTGGAGAAAGAATTGGGGGTATTTAATTGAAAAAGATAAAGTATACTCCTGATGCTGCAGATAAATTAAGAGAATTAAAAAAGGTAATAACTAAAGAATATAACGATGTTACTGCAAAAAAAATAATTTCAAATATAACTGATACAATAAGAGGTCTATGCGATTTTGAAAAAAAAGGGTGATACCACACCACAGGAAACTTTAGATTATTGGAAAGAATAAAAAACGGTGCCAGCTTTTAACGCTAACACCGTTTTTTACATTATTTAGTAATTCACCGTCTTAGCCACTGCCTCAAAAATCCTATGAAGCTTTAATTCAAGCGGCGTACCAACGATATCCTTATTATATTCTATTGCAAAGCCACAACCGGTGCTTCCTCCGTTCCATATCAAATATACATCATCCTGTCCTCATCAGTTATCTCCCGTATAACCCGGCAAGGTACACCTGCGGCGACAACCCCTGACGGAATATCTCTCGTAACCACACTTCCGGCACCGATTACCGAACCCTCACCTATGGTTACGCCACCGCATATCGTTACATTTCCGGCTATCCAGCAGTTACTTCCTATGGTTATTGGCTTGGCATACTCTCTATCTGTCATCTGTCCGTTTTCCTTACGAAACATATTGCGTTCCTTGTAGCATATCGGGTGCATCGGTGTAAGTATCGAGACATTTGGTCCAAAGAATACGTTATCGCCTATGGTTACAGGCGCACAGTCAAGCACTGTAAGATTAAAATTAGCATAGGTATTCTCACCTATAGTTGTAAATACTCCGTAATCAAACTGTATCGGTCCCTGCAGATAAACGCCTCCCTTACGATTGGGAACAAGCTCATCCAATATTTCTTTTCTTTTATCTTCTTCTGTCTCATATGTTTTATTATAATCCTGACTCAAGTTATGAGCTTTTGTTCTTAATGTTGCCAGCTCCTCGTCCGAAGGATCATATAACTGTCCTGCAAGCATTTTCTCTTTTTCTGTCATCATTTTCTCCCCATTTTTAAAAGATAATTGTGATATTTTTTACCGGTTGCTCCTCCTCCATATCTTCCTTACTTCTGCCTCTTTTATCAGGTTATCCCGAAATGCAGGATGCGCTATGGATATGATTTTTTCTGCACGCTCCCAGGTGGAAAGTCCCTCGAGATTAACCACTCCGTATTCGGTTGCAAGGAAATATATCTGGCTTCTCGGAGAAGTTATAATATCTCCGTTAAACTGCGGTGTAATTGTGGAGTGAGTCGTGCCCTCCTTATCAATATAAATCGAACTCATACAGATAAATGCCTTACCTCCGCTTGAAGCTGACGCACCGATCAGGAAATCAAGCTGTCCGCCTGTTCCGCTTATCTGTCTTGAGCCTGAACTCTCCGACGCAACCTGTCCGTAAAGATCAACCGATACACAGCTGTTTATAGAAACCATATCATCTATTCTTTCAATTACGCCGGGACGATTTACATATTCAAGAGGATATGCCATAACTCCGGGATTATCATCCAGCCAGCTATACAAATCCCTTGAGCCTACTGCGCAACCATAGACACCCTTGCCCTTGTCAATCTTTTTTTTCTTATTCGTAAGCTTGCCGGACATATAAAGACTTAAGAATGCATCCGAGCAAAGCTCCGTATGCATACCAAGATCCTTCAAATCAGAATCAGCTATAATCTCACCGACAGCATTCGGTATGCTGCCTATACCAAGCTGGAGTGTCGCACCGTCAACTATATACGGAAGTATATGTGATGCGATTTTTCTGTCGGTTTCCGTCGGCTCTGCTGCCTGTATATCAGGGAAATTCTCGTGCTCCCCCTCTACTATATAATCCACCTCGGATATATGGATACACTCATCATATCCACCTCTTACCTTCGGAAGATGCTCATTTATCTCAACTATGACAATATCCGCCATCCTTGCAATCGGAGCAGCCACTCCCGTATTTACCGAAAAGTTAAAATATCCGTGTGCGTCCATAGGCGTAACGCTTACCATGACTACGTTTACATGCAAAAAGAATTCATAGTAAGCAGCGTTATTATGGAACACCATAGGAATATAATAACAAAGTCCCTTGTCACAGAGCCTTCTCTCATATGAAGAGCAGTGCCAGCTGTGATATATAAAATGCTCCTGTGTCTCGTCACATTCTGCCACCTCTATAGGTCCCGACATAAGATTGCCACGCACCTTGACATCCGTCAACTCATCTCTTCTTTTAGAAAGCGCCCTATCAAGCAAAACCGGCTTACCGAGACAGCTCGTATAGTCTATCCAGTCACCGCTTTTTACAACTGAAACTGCCTCTTCCGGCGTACGCAGCTTACTATTATATTCCGATGTGAAATCCTTTAACATAGCCAAACCTCTTTATTTTAAATAATTCATTTAAATTTATCCAAATCTTCTACTCACTAATCAAAGCAAGCAGCTCATCCTTCGAAAGTGACGCAAGATTTCCACCTTCTCCTTTTAATATCTCATCTGCAAGCTCTCTTTTTTTCTCTTGAAGTTTCAATATTTTTTCTTCAATCGTTCCTTTAACAATAAGCTTATACACAGAAACTACTTTTTTTTGACCAATTCTATGTGCACGATCTGTTGCCTGATTTTCAACAGCAATATTCCACCATGGATCATAGTGAATTACGATATCCGCTCCTGTAAGATTGAGCCCCGTGCCTCCTGCTTTTAAGGATATCAGAAAAACTCTGCATGTATTTTCGTTATCACTTTCTTCATTAAATAATTTGACTAATCTTAATCTTTCTTCTTTTGAAGTTGTACCAGTCAGCACAAAATATTCTATATCTCTCGATTTTAAGTCTTTTTCAATCAACTCGAGCATTGAAGTGAATTGAGAGAATACCAGCAGCTTATGTCCGCCATCTATTGACTCCTCAATTAAATCCATGAGTGCCTCCTGTTTTGCAGAATTTCCCTTATAATCATCTATAATAAGTGACGGATTACAGCATATCTGCCTCATACGTGTAAGTTCCGCAAGAACCTGTAGCTTTTGCTTGGCAAAATCCTCATCGGCAACACCATCAAGTAACGCCCTCATATGAGTTACCTGTGCATCATACAATTCTCTTTGTTCCTTCTCAAATTCAACCACGCGAGTCTCTTCTAATTTATCCGGAAGATCTTTCAATACATCCTTCTTCAAACGCCTCATTACAAATGGTGTGACCATATCCCTAAGTCTTTTCTTTTTTTCGTCATCACCGTCTTTAGCTATAGGTTTTTCATAGTCTCTCTTAAACTGTTCATAACTATATAGATATCCCGGCATAAGAAAATCAAATATACTCCAAAGTTCAGAAAGCCTATTTTCTATAGGTGTTCCTGTAAGGGCAAGTCTATGTTTGGCATCTAAAACCTTTACCGACATAGCAGAAACGGATTTAGGATTTTTAATATACTGTGCCTCATCAATAATTGCATATGAAAAACTTTTTCCTTCATAAAGATCTATATCTCTTTGTAAAAGATTATAAGACGTTACAAGTATATCCACATCCTCCCAGTGACTGATAATATCCTCTCTTTCTGCTTTGCTTCCTGTTACAGTCCTTACCTTAAGTATAGGTGCAAATTTATATATTTCTTCCCTCCAATTATAAACAAGTGACGTAGGAGAAACTATAAGCGTTGTTCCTCCACCACCATTTTCTTTTGCATAAAGGAGCATCCCTAACGTTTGAAGTGTTTTACCAAGACCCATATCATCTGCTAAAATACCTCCAAACCCATAATCTGATACGGTCATCATCCACCTAAAACCCTGTTTTTGATATTTTCTAAATATATCTTTTAATGAATCCGGAAGTTCATAATCAGAATCTTGCATGGTTCTAAAGTTCTTTATCAATTCCCTAAATGTCTTACTTCTGTTAAAAAGAATATCATCCCTCTTCTCAAGCATTTCATTTAGATAAAGTGCCCTATATAAAGGTATATGCATTTTACCGGATACGAGCTGTTTAGGTGTAAGATTAAGCTGTTCCATAAGTTCTTGTAAAAGATGAATATTATCATCATCCTCGAGTTTTATAAAATCACCATTTTTTAACCTATGATACCTTTGCTTCTTTTTATAGCTTTTTAATATATCTAATAGTTCATCTCTAGAAAGTTCATCCGAAATCACGTCTACGGTCATGATTTCACTCTCAACAGACACACCGACAGTAAGCTTCCACTGTTTTTTTAATCTTAATCTGTCAAAAGAATCTGTTCGGTGAACCTCACCAATCTGCAATAAAGCTTTGATACCAAATTCAAGTATTTCATATACCTGGTCAGGATTATTGCTGCTTACAAAGCAATTTCTGTTGTTATCATAAAACGGAAAAAATGGCATAATTTGAAACAAAACCTCATTTTCTCTTTCTATATCACGATAGGCTTCTTTAGCTAAATTTATGCCTTTTTCTGTATCTACTTCTATAGTAAAATCTTCCGCTCCATAGCAAACCACAATCCTGCAAGTTATCTCATCCTGTGGTGCATCAAGGTAAAACTTAAATTTGGCTCTTGGAGGAACATATTTTGCTATCTCATCAGGACTCTCCTCCTGTAAATGTATATAAGCTTCTACCTGTGGTAAAACCTCATGATAAAATCCCGCCAGATGTCTTCTTCCAAAATCAAAATGAAGTTCATCATATTTTGAGTCTAAAAACGGCTCAAGAACTCTGCGATTTTCTTCACTTATACGGTTAATGTTTTTTCCATCAACATAATAAAAGTATCTTGTTCCTTCATACAAATCGGGTTGTGGAACAGTCAAAGTAATTCCTTCAAATTTTCCATCAACCATTATTCTATTTACCAAAAACAAAAGTGTAAGATCTTTTTCTCTAAACTTTAATGTAGTCTCTTTTACTCCATTATCTTTAAAAGCAAGCTCGCTTCCTTTGTACATATCAAAGAGCCTGTCAAGCTTTTGACCATATACCGGGATATCTTTTTGAACATTATTACCATAGTAATAATCCTCGTAGTCTGTTCTTCTACGTTCTTCTTCAACATAGTCCAACATAAAATTATATAATTCTCCTGAAGTATCCGTAAAAGTACTTGATGAAAAATTAATACTGCTCTTTTTTCCAAGTACATACTCACTTTTCCCCTTTACTGCATCTACAAGAGCATCCGGTTTTTTCACCACATACATCTTATCAATTCCAACTCTAAAAGAAAGATACAGACTATGATTTTTTATCGAAAGTGTTGCATCAAGCTCTACTTCAGGAACAATTTCCGATGTTTCATCAACACTGACATTTCTTTTAAAACTATTGAGAAGTCTCGCACTATTATAGCCTGTAAAATCTCCAATTTGATTCTTCTTTATATATTCCTTACTCATCAAAAGTAGTGCCAGCGTGTGCTCGCATAACTCCTCAATCTTTTGTGATACGCTGTACCAGACATATGCATTAAATGAATTATATCCGTTAATCCTGCATGAAGTACATGCGCAGCTTGAACTCAAAAGGCTGTCTCTGTTCATACTAACCGAAACATCCCAATAATTACCTGAATTGTCTTTATATTGTCCAAGCATGGTATAATTATTAGCTCCGCCACCATATCTGCCACCTATATATTCCACTCTCATTCTATAATATTCAATAGCATTATCATCTAATATTTTTAACGCTTTTTCATACTTTTCTTTAGTAATCTTGATATCCTTTGTCATCTTGGCATAATCAAAGTATGAATAATTTGCTTTATAACCATCCTTCCCGTTTGTTTTTTCTGATGCTTTTTCATAAAAAGGATGAACATATTCCGTTTTTTTTTCAACAACAATTTTCCCTTTTTGCTTTGCTGCAGAACTACCTTTTTTTGACTTGCCACTATCAGCTTTACCTGATATCCAACTATTTAACAAATCTTTTTTCTTTTCAGATATCCAATACATCAAGGCCGCCTCATGCTTGCAATTGTTATCGCCTTTGGCATACGGGCAATTGCATATAAGCTCAATATTGCCATTTCCAACATAGCTAACCTCAACCTTATAGTCATCACTGCCCCATGCAATTGCACTTACATGATCATCCTCTGTTTTAATTCCTACAATTCTTCCGTACCTATAATACTCCCTGCCTCTTCCAAGAATAGGCGAACGAAATGCATTGGTCCATTCACTTGCTTTTATCATACTTTTCTCCAAATTTTTTTTAAATACTGCCTCATTGAAATAATATTTTGGGGATTCATATTATAAATAACCAGGCTTTTAAACAGCAAATTAAAATATTATTAAAGAGTTTCTTCCTAAACATCTAACAAAATTGATACTACCATAAATCTATTAATAATTCAATGTAATCATGTTTTTAAGCCAATCTGGCTTACTATATAAACTACAGCCTTCTGTCAGATAATTCAAAAAATAAAACACCCAATCAAATGGTGCTAAACAAAGCGTTAAGCGACTGGCGTGCTTTGTGTGTACCATTTAATTAGGTGCTCTATCTTTTCATTAAATGCATATTTCATCAGGGGACTTCTTTTCACTTCTATTACGATATGTTAATCATAAAAATATAAGTGCCTATTATTTTTTCCTTTCAGCCAGAAAATCCATCTCTCCGAGCAGCTTTATCACTTCATCCGTCATAGGTTTTTCCTCATAAGAAATGACCGCCTCTTTTTTCTCAAGGCTTACGCGACAGGAAAGCCCGTCTATGTTATTTACGGCTTCAGTGATACGCTTAACACAATTTTGACAGTGCATACCATCTATATTAAGCTTATAGCTTCCGACAGGATTTTTGAGTTTTTTATGCCTGACCTTAACTTTTTCGGTACCGCAGCAGGTCTCGCCGGATTTCATTTTCTTAATAAGCGGAAGGCTTATAATTAAAACCAAAAGCAAAACCGCAATTATAGTTATTACATTTGCTGCATTCATTTAAAGCTTATCTCCTTTTACCCAATAAACCGAAGGCTTAAACTCCAATTTATGTGTTCCGCAGCCCTTACAGCTTCCACAAGTTCCTGAACAGCCTCCCTGACTTTTTTCAACAACGCGTTTCACATAGCCAAGCTGCTCATATCTTTCAAGTCTCGCATTTATAAGCGCAACCGACATATGTAGTTTTTCCGCAAGCTCCGGCATCGTTATCTGTTCAGAATTGAGCATGAGTGAAAGTAACTCGTCCATAATATCACTCCATAATTATAAAATCATATACATCTTTTTTCATACCACCTTAAACATTTATAAAACCAGCACGGCTATATGATAAACAACCGCTGCTAAAAGAAGCGCCGTCAATATATAATAAAGCCCTATCTTAGCTGTCCATTTAACAGAGTGTGTTTCATTGTAGGTGGAAACCACTGCCTGCAGACAAGGTATGTTAAATGTAACAGCGATGATAAACGCAAGTGCCTCTGCCTGCGGTATGGCTGCCGCAACAATCTGTGCGATATTGTCAGAGGTTGACGCAAGTCCCGTAGTTGTATCTATAACACTTCCGCTGTTTGCAAATATCGCTGAAAGAACACCCAGCACTGCTTCCTTTGAAACCATAGCTGCAAAGAAGGACATAAAGGTCTGCCATTTAAGTCCTATGTAGGTTGAAACCGGCTCTATAAAGGTTCCGATTTTATAGAGTATACTTCCTTCTATACCACTCTTTGAGTAGCTTAAGAAGAAGAAAATTATACATACGATAAGCTCTATACTAAATGCCTTCTTAAATACATCCCACATACGCATGAGTGAATTCTTAAATATAAAGCCCCATCTTGGCTTATGATACGGCGGAAGCTCCATCACGATACCGGTTCTTTTGTCCACAGGATTAAGCTTTTTGCCAAATACCTTGGCAGTTATAATAATATGTAAAAGCATGATAAGGAATATGAGCAGCATAACCAGCATACCGCCGCCTGTTCCGAAAAATGCATTGGCAAGTGTCGGTATAACCACAAAGGTTGCACCACAAGGAACCGCCCATGCAACCGCTATAGTCATAATCTTTTGACCGTAGGAATCGATAACTCTGGCACCCGAAGTACTACCCATGGTACATCCAAAGCCCATAATCATAGGCATAAGTGCCTTACCCTGAAGTCCGATTTTACCCATCGAACGGTCAAATACATAAGAAACTCTTGCCATATATCCGACTTCTTCAAGTATTCCAAAGACAAAATTCATCGCAAATATAAAGCCAACCATGGCAACAACCCATCCAAGAGAAGTTATAAGCGTAGCCTTAATAAAATGAATTATCGAATCTGAAACACCCATTTTACCAAGCAGCGCATCTGCTGCCGGATTGAGTATGCTTGGAAGTGCACCTCCAAGTCCCATAATAGGAGAAGCAACAATCATTGCACCTGCAAGTGCAAGAATCATCATGCCAAATGCAACCCATTTACCGCTTCTTGGACCGATGGCAGCTCTGTCAAACTTTGTAAGTAATTCAGATGGTTTTTTTGCATCTGTAACAACCTCATCAAGCAAACCCTCTATCCACTTAAATCTTGCATCACTTGTATATAATGCACCCTTAGAGTTTGTTTCTATATCCTTTTTGCCCTTTATGGCAAGCTCTCTTATTATAGCCTCATCATCTTCCAGAAGCTTCATGGCAAGCCATTCTTTAGAACGTCTTTCGCTTGCTATAACCGAAGCCGTCTCCATATATTTCTCAAATTCTTTTGCACCCTCGCCCTGTCTAACTATATCGTAAAGTGCATCGGCTTTTAAGGTCTTTCCTGACTTTATTGCCTTTTCCAGCTTTTCAAAAAATGAATCATAGCTCTTTTTATCATATGCAACTATACTGCACACTTCTATTCCAAGCTTATCGGCAAGCTTTTTGGTATCAATCCTCTTACCCTTACTTTCAGCCACATCCATCATGGTCAAAACCAGCATAACCGGAGTGCCTATACCTGCATAATCAGCCAGCATATACATACTTCTTTCAAGCTGTGAAGCATCCGCCAAAAGGCATACGAGATCCAAGTCATTTTTTGCTATATAATCCCTTGTAACAATCTCCTCGTCCGAATTTGCCGAAAGCGAATATGAGCCCGGCAGGTCTGCCACCTGATATGTAACATCATTATGTGTAAATGTACCTTCTTTTTTCTCAACCGTCTTACCCGGCCAGTTTCCGACATGCTGATGCATACCTGTTAAAGAATTGAAAACTGTGGATTTACCGGAGTTAGGCTGTCCAAGTAAAGCAATTTTTTTGTTATCCATTATGCGCTGACCTCCACCTTAATTCTCTCTGATTCCTCACGATTTAAAGCAATCATGGTATCTCTGCCATAGATAAGCAGTGGCTTCTTTTTTACATTTTGAAGCATCTCAACCTTACATCCGACATTTAAGCCTATAGATGTAACTCTTGAAAGATATCTTCTGTCGCCATCTATCTGCACTATCATGGCTCTCTCACCTTTCTTAAGTTCAGTTAAATTCATAATCCTTGTCTCCTATCCTTTTAATTAACCCTGTCAAAACTCATAGATAAATGAGCTTGGTATTTATTACCTGCCAATCATCATTTAAACTAAACAGGGCTTTACAAACAAAAGGTATTATATGTTAGTCTTTCCTAACTTTCTATGCCATTTTGACAAAAAAGGACATTTTAGCACTTGTTTTCGATAAAATAAAATGCTAATATTTTATATGTATAAGGAGACTAAATACATATGAAAAAGGACGATTTTTCACATAAATTTTACACTGATTTTCCTTTGGTATATGACGATATAATCACTCTTCACAACGAATTTGAAGACGGATATGTCGACAATACCTTCTATCCTTTCCTTCCCGGTATATATGTTTGTCTAAATGATGTTCATGCCAAAAATATACCTATGAATGATTTTTTATCTGATAAAAAAATCTTCCTGATTAACTACTGTATTTCAGGAAGATGTGAATTTAAGATTTCGGAGAATGTATATAAATATGTCAAAGATAACTACACAAGTGTCGGCTCCTACACAGTCCGCGATGAATTTTATTATCCATCAGGATATTATCTGGGATTTGAGATATTTATATATGAAGAGATGTTTACTGATGAAACAAGAAATGTATTAAAGCAGTTCAATATAAACCTTGACACCTTAGCCTATAAGTACAATAACAAGGAAAAACTCACTTTACTTGAAACCAATATCAGTATGCAAAGACTCTGGCTTGAATTATACAATAGCAAAAGCCCCGACAAGGGGCTCATAAAATTAAATATACTTAAGATACTTCATCACCTTACCAACAGCAAAAGTGTTATACCCGCAACCAGCTCTTACCTTACTAAAAATCAGGCAGAGCTTGCAAAAGAGGTCTACGAAATACTTACAGCCGATATTTCAAAGCATATTTCCATGCGTGAAGTATCCGAGCAGTTAAATGTTAGTGAAACCAGCTTAAAAAACTATTTTTCCGCAATGTTTGGCATGACCGTCTCCGATTATATGAGAAGCATAAGGCTTAAAAAAGCGTCCGATCTTTTGAAAAACAGCGGCCTTTCTATATCAGACATAGCAAGTAGCTGCGGCTACAGTAATCAGGGCAGATTTGCCAAGGTATTCAAAGAATACTATGGTATGCTACCGCTTGAATACAGGCATGCCTTGTAACACGGGAATGCTCATGATTGTCTTATTTTATTGTACACAAAAAGCACTTAATCCTTATTTTTTGAGCCCTTACGGATTACAGGTTCGTTCCTTCTGTCCAATCTTCTATAACAAGATTATCTACCCTCTCAAATTCTCTTTTATTATTGGTAACAAGAATTAAACCAACAGATTTTGCATGTCCAGCAATAAGCATATCCATAGGACCTATAGGTGTGCCTTTTTTTTCAAGTTCTGCCCGAATCATACCATACTCTCTTGCTGCGCTATCATCAAAATCAATTATTGTGATCGGCGATAAAAATAATGATACTGCCAATTCATTTTTTTCCTTTGCCTGACTTTTCCATACTCCATACATAAGTTCCGCATAAGTAATTGATGATATGCATATTTCGTCAGGATCATGCTGCATAAATCTGCTTAAAAGTAACTCTGATGTGTGTTTGATTGTATATATACATATATTGGTGTCTAACATATATTTCAAAATTCTTCACGCTCCTGACTAATAAAAAAGCTACTCTCATCTTTTAAAAAATCTTCAGTAAAGAATTTAAAGCTTTCTAAAAATCCGGCCCATTTATTCTCTTTTGGTACAAGAAAAACTATATCGCCTACCTTATTTATAGCGACCTCATCCTGATTAAATCGATATTCTTTTGGAAGTCTTACCGCCTGACTCCTTCCATTTTCAAATATTTTAGCTGTCAACATTTTATCACCTCCTCTTAAGAAAAGTATATATCATGATATATACCTTGTCAACAAACATTTTCTTGCTAACTTTAAAACAAATTATTATTATCATAGTTTTCACATTTATTTTACTTGACATTTTATATTACTTGATATTTTCTGACCTTTTTTAAATATTTCCTGTTGACAAAAATTGATTTATGTTATAAGATAACACCGTTACGTAACAGTGTTATGTATTATGGATTAAGTAGATTTTTATAAAATATTGGTGTAATAGTATGAACGATAATCCGGAAAACAGAATAAAATTAATAGAATCTGCAAAGAAGGAATTCATGGAAAAAGGCTTTAATAAGGCTTCTCTTCGCAAGATAAGTGCGGATGCGGGACTTACTACCGGTGCGATTTATTTCTTCTTTAAGGATAAGAACGGACTTTTCGGAGCTATAGTAGATGAACCCCTTAAAAAGGTTATGGATATCATCACTGCTCACTACAGTGAGGAAGCATCTGAAGATTTTAATACCTATGAACACAAATCCGGTGATCATGATGAACTCGCAGAGCTTCTTGTACCGGCACTTTATGAAAACCGCGATGCGATGCTTCTTTTGCTGGAAAAATCAGCAGGTTCAGACTACGAAGGTATTGTTGATAAAATCATTGATTTTACCGATGAAACTTACTTAAAGCTTGCGCAAAGGTTTGCTTGTGCCATTCCCGGAAAAAAGGTAAACGATTATATGCTTCACTATTTCAGCCATATGCAGATTAATGCTTTTGTTCATCTGATAACTCATGAACCGGATGAGCAAAAAGCCTTAATGCATATTAAGCCGCTTATCGATTTTATGGTTGATGGCTGGATGAAGTATATACTTGAAGATAAAGATATCTCGTAGAAAAACTGTTGCTTAAGTAAATTAGTTTAACATATAAACACAGTTAAATAATTAAAATTATGCATTATTAAGGCGGTTAAAACCGCCTAAAAAAATAAATATAAAGTTAGTTTTAACTCACTAACCATTTGATATTAACTATACTATAAAAAACGGAGGAATATTGATATGTATCTCGAAGTAAAAAATGTGAAAAAAAGCTATGGTAAGGACTCCAGCTATATTCAGGTCCTTAAGGGTGTAAGCACTTCTGTTGATCAGGGACAGATGTGCGTAATCCAAGGCACCAGCGGTTCAGGTAAATCAACCTTGCTTAACTGCATCGGTGGACTTGATACCATGGATTCCGGTTCAGTTACGGTTGACGGTCAGGAAATCTTCGGACTCAAGCCAAATGAGCTTTCGGATTACAGACGTGATAATCTGGGCTTTATATTTCAGTTTTATAACCTCGTTCCTAACCTCACAGTAAGAGAAAATATACAGGTTTGCAGCTTCCTTTCGGAAAATCCGCTTGATATGGATGAGCTTTTGGAGGTACTTGGACTTACCGAGCACCAAAATAAATTTCCTGCCCAGCTCTCCGGCGGACAGCAGCAAAGGTGTGCTATCGCAAGAGCACTTATCAAAAATCCAAAGCTTCTTTTATGCGATGAGCCAACCGGTGCCCTTGATTCCAAAACCTCAAGAGACATACTCATTTTGCTTGAGGAAATCAATAAAAAATACGGAACCACCATGCTAATCGTAACCCACAACAATTCCATCAAAAATATGGTGCACAAGGTAATCATCATCAAGGACGGACTTGTGAAAAAGGATTACGAAAATGAAACGAGAGTCCCTGCGGCAGAACTGGAGGATTTATAAATGAAAAAGGTACTTAGAAAAAGACTGCCCAGAGATTTAAAATCAAATCTCGGCAGATATATAGCACTCATACTTTTAATCGTCCTCGGCATCTATCTCGTGGTAGGTATAGTAGGTTCGGCGGAGGTTATATTGCATGGTACCGAAAAGTACCGCTCTATCAGTAAAACCGAGGATGGTCAGTTTTCAGTATTCCTTCCTCTTACTGACGATGAGCTCGCCTCACTATCTTCTGATGGAACACTTATAGAAGAAATGTTTTACATAGACATTTCCTTAAACAGTTCCCAGACCTTGAGATTATTTAAGAACCGTAAGGACATCGACCTCATCCAGCTTAAAGAAGGACGTATGGCAAATGCTGACGGCGAGGCAGTTTTAGAAAGACGATTTGCGGAAGTAAATGATTACTCCCTGGGTGATGAAATTGAAATCGGCGGCGTTAAGCTTACGGTTGTCGGAATCGGTTCTGTTCCTGATTATGATCAGACCTTGCAAAGCTTTTCGGATACTGCGGTTCAGTCAGAGCAGTTCGGACTTTTATTTGTAACTGACAGCCAGTATGCCTATATAAGAGACAATTCCGCCCAGGTTGCAGAAGAATATGTCTATGCTTACAGACTTGCAAAAGGTACTACAGATGATGAACTAAAGCAAAAAATCAAGGATCTTGATTTTGATTATACTAAGGTTGAAAATGTATATTTCAGACAGACCATTGATGATGTACTCGAAAACAGAAAGATGATTGAAGACGGTCTTAACGAGTTATATGACGGATCCGTGGAACTTCACGACGGCATGACAGAGCTTGATTCTCACAGTCAGGATTTAAGGGATGCTGTCGACACATTATTTGACAACTATCTTGATCAGGCAAATGCTGCAATACTTTCAGATTTTAAAAACGGAATATATGATTACACCGAAGTAGTCGGTGAAGCTGCAGCCGGTACGGGTCAGCTATATGACGGCGTTAGCGATGCCATGGAGGATGTGGATGAGCTTTTGGATGAAATATTTGACATAGACATCGACAACCTCACCAATTTCATAACTGCAGATGACAACATCCGTATTGAAGCTGCAGCCGGTGATGTTGTTATGGATAAAAACGGCGGACTTATCGCCGGAGTAATTGTCCTTATACTATTTGCTTATGTTATATCTGTATTTGTAGTCCATCAGATAGAGCGCGAGTCAAGTGTAATCGGTGCCTTGTATGCCTTGGGCGTAAAGAAAAAGGAGCTTTTGCGCCACTACATCACACTTCCTACAATCATCGCATTTATCGGAGGAGTGATAGGTACCGCAATTGGATTTTCCCCGGTCGGAATCGGCACCCAAACTGCAGATACCTACAACTATTTCTCGCTCCCTGAATATGATTTGGTATTTCCTGTTTACCTTTTGATATATGCACTCGTTTTACCACCGGTTATAAGCGCAATCGTAAATGTACTTGTAATCAATAAAAAGCTTTCTCAAACCGCACTTTCACTTATCAAAAATGAGCAAAAGGCGGGAAGCTACAAGCAGGTAAACATAAAGGGCAAGAGCTTTCCACACATTTTCAGAACAAGACAGATGCTTCGTGAGGCACGCTCTGCAGCGACGGTTGTACTCGGTATGCTCATATCACTTTTAGTAGTTGTACTCGGTCTTGACTGCTATGTCATGTGTATAAGCGTCAAGCGTGACAATATAAATGAAACCAGATACGAATATATGTATTATTATAAATATCCGGGCAAGGAAGTACCCAAAGGAGGCGAGGCAGCTTACATAGAAACCTTAAGCACAGACTGCATGGGCTACACCCTTGATGTCACTGTGATCGGTATCGACGAGGATAACCCGTTTTTTGATGCCAAGCCTAAAAAGGGTAAAAATAAAGCGGTTATCAATAACTCACTCTATGAACGATACGGCTACAAAGAGGGCGATAAGGTTATATTTACCGACCTTACAGCAGACATGGACTATGCCTTTACTGTAACGGACGTAGTAGATTACTCTCCGGGCTTTACGATATTTATGGATATTGACAGTATGAGGGAATTGTTTGGTCAGGATGAGGATTACTTCAACGTGGTTTATTCGGACAAGGAGCTTGATATCGAAAAGGGCCGCCTTTACTCGATAACCTCAAAGTCCGACATCGAAAAAAGCGCAGGCGTATTTATCGACCAGATGCAAGGTCTTATATGGACTCTGATTATCGCAGGAAGCGTTATCTTCTGCGTGGTTATGTTCCTTATGATGAATGTGATGATTGACCGTTCCTCATACGGCATCTCTCTCATCAAAATATTTGGCTACAGACCTAAGGAAATCCGCCAGCTTTACCTAAACGGAAACTTTGCAATAATTGCTGTAGGCGGACTTGTCTGCATCCCGGCTGCCAAGCTTCTCATGAACAAGGTCTACCCTATGTTTGTGCCAAATGTAGCCTGCACCATGAAGCTTGGTTACCCATGGTACATCTACCTGATTATCTACGCGGGCATAATCGTGTTCTACCTAATTGTGAACAGACTGCTCACCGGCAAGATAAACAAAATCACACCTGCCGAAGTACTAAAGAACAGAGAATAATTTGTGACCGTTTTAGTTGGTTATATAGAATGATATAAATGATAAGAAGCACTGAAAAGGTACTCACAAAGCTCGCTTTCGCTCACGCTTTGCCCGGCACCTTTCAATGCCTCTTATCATAAGATTATTACACGTGGCATGAGTCTTACCACATTATTCACCCTGTCGTCTGTCAACTCCCTTATTCTGATAATATTCTCGTTTTTCCTTATACATCCGCTCATCCGCAGTCTTTATCAATGTACTAATTTCAGCATCCGGAAACTCTCGATTAGAAACATAGCCTATAGAAAGAGTCAGGCTCTTCACACTATTTCCCTTCCAATTATCCGTAAGGGTATGTATTTTTTCAATAAGCTTATCAAATGTATTTTCATCCGCATAAACAAATGCAGCAAACTCATCACCGCCGATACGGTAAACGTCACCATTATCGCCAAAACAATCCTGCAAACAATCAGCGGCTCCGCATATTAATTCATCTCCTGAAAGGTGTCCAAGTGTGTCGTTAGTATTTTTCAAGCTGTTAACATCCGCTGTAACATAAAAAAAATTATCATCATTCATTTTATCAGGCAGTGTCAATAATGCCTCTTCATATGCTCTCCTGTTAAGACATCCGGTCAACCCGTCCGTTGTGGATAAGCGTAACAGCATTGCATTGCTTTCATGAAGTCTAAACATAATACTGGCAAAAACACCCACAAAGGCAGAGATAATCACGATAACCAAAATTGAAACAATAATCCTCCATGTCGGTATCCACCCGTTTGTTGGTGCCACCGTCATCTCCCATGTCAGATTTCTCACCTTAAACCTGACTTTTACAGCATCAGCTTTAGGTTCTCCGATTTTATACATATCATGAACACTACCATCGTTATCTATATACGACAGTGCAAAATCAACACCTATTTCATTTAGACCGTCAAGGTTTAACACTTCTATCAGATTTTCAAAATCTATCGTAACCGTCACAAGTCCCCAAAGTGTCTGATTATCACCGTCATTAAGGACTACCGGTGCTCTGCCGCCCATTCCGATTCCACCCTGTATCAGTTCAAAAGGATTTGTGAGAATTGTTTCACCCTGCTCATACGCTTCCTTTGCTTCGAGATTGCCGGTATGACTCAAATCCAAAAAATCAAAACCAATAAGCGTCTCATTTCCTTCAAGCGGGTATACATCCGATACAACACCGTTAGGTGCTATCGCAAAGTTCTTCAGTGAAACTCCCGTTTCCTCCTTCACAGTGTTATACATGTCCTCGGCAGCATTTTTAAAAAAGGATGTATCGCCATTATGATCCTTTATCATTGCCTTTAACGTGTTGGTTCGTGCCATCACGCAGTCAACTGTGGTAACGATATGTTCAGCCTCATTTTTAGCAATATAATTGTATCTGGTTTTTTCCGATTTAATATCACGATGCAGCATTAGCAGATACATTGACATAATAATAATAAAACATATAAGCGAAGAAAGAAATACAACCAGTCTTCGCGTATGTAAATGCGTCTTCTTTTTACTTAATGATTTCATAATAACTCCATATAATATTGTATCTGTTTTTATTTTAAAGTTACAAAACCGAATTAATATTACCATAAATTAAGTTATTATTCAAATATTATGATTATCTATTTTAAAAACGCCTGCAGCCGGACTCGAACCCACAAACCACTCGAACCCACAAACCACGGAGCTTAAATCCGATGCATATTCCAATTCTGCTACGAGGGCATAGTACCTGTGGAGAGACTCGAACTCTCATGCTTTCGCCACGGTTTCTAAGACCGCTGTGTATACCATTCCACCACACAGGCAAAAATAAATGGAGATACCTTTTTTGGTATCTCCATAGTAAGATTGCTATAAAAATACCGCCTATGCATCAAGCATAAGCGGTTTAGTTTTTCTTTTTAATCATTTTCCACTTATATCTTCATGCACAACAAATATACCTTCGCTTGACTCTAATTCCAAACTAAGGATTGAATATTCACTATGCAGATATAAGTTTCTAAATGTATTCATCGTTTTTACTTCCTTTCATAATTTTAAAATTTATTATTTATAGCCTCATTATATCATCTGAACAGGATTTGTAAAGTATACCTGTGGTATATCTTATACATTTTTACAAGTCCTTCAAGCACTGATATAATGCTCTGTAATAATTCTCATAATCCTGATTTGGCGACAAACCGGAAACACTACCGTCTCCTGCTTCAAGAACCTTCCAGGTGCCATCCTCTAATTCAGCATAATCAACGGTATAATATGGGCTATTGAGATTTTTGTATTTTTCAATCAAGTCTTGAGGCGGCAACGGAGTAAAATTGCCCTGATTTGAATTACGACTTAAAGTTGCAGCATCATGATTAATGTAAAACACTCTATACTCATTGGTTTTTGAGCCATACATTTTCAAGTCAAAAAATTCCTTTATACATATGCCACCGGTCAACAGCTCTCCCCTGTATTTATAAAATAACTCCATATCCCTATCAAAGACATCTTGAGCAATACTTTGATCAAAATATCTTGGAAACTCCGTTCCTTTTACAGATTTAACATAATCCTTAACCATGAAGCGATTAAAACGGGATTTTAATGTCTCGACATCTATTGTATCATGAAGCTTATAGGTTTCCATATAAGCCGTGTCATCACCAAACTCCTTATATACATTTGTAAATATATGCATAAGCTTGTAAGAATCCGGTTCAGTGATGAGTTTTATATTGTTATCCGACAAATCAAAATAAAACTTTTCATACTGCTCCGGTTTCATCATCCAGCCTCTATACACTGCTTTTGTAGCAAAATCCACTTTTTTATTTAATTTAAGTATTCTATCATTGAACCACTTATCATAACCAAAGATGAGGATATCGAATAAGCCTGTCGAAGCTGCTGCCTCATATTCTTCCTGCAAATCCTCATCTACCTTATTTATATCAAAATAGCTTGACGGAAATATAATAGTTTTCATATTTTATAAATTCCTTTCAATATTATAAATTGCTAAGAAGCGATTCGAACTCTTGACCTTTTCCTTATGAGGGAACTACTCTGACCACCTGAGCTACCCATCAAGTACAGACGAAGGGATTCGAACCCTTAACCGTTGGATTAGAAGTCCAATGCTCTGATCCTTTGAGCTACGCCTGTATATTTAATCGGGATGGTGGGGTGCTGCTTGCCGGTGGCAAGCGTTTAGCACGGACCGAGTCGGCAGACGAGACCTCGAACCCACATTTACCTTGTCAGGGCTTACGGCTTATAAGGCCGTGGCTCTCACCGATTGAGCTACATCCCAGCCCCTACGGAAGGACTCGAACCTCCAACCTTCTCCTTAACAGGGAGCTGAACTACCATTGTTCTACATAGGGATAAAAGTGAGCGTAGTGGGAGTTGAACCCACGACCTACGGGTTAAAGGCCCGTTGCTCTGCCAGCTAAGCTACACGCTCATACCATGACGCTTTGGGTTATAGATTAAAAGTCTATTCCATTATTTTGCTGTAAGCGTCACATATAAACAGGGGTATCTCCCATCAGTGGATCGGGTTGGTGTCGAACCAACTCCTGTGGATTTTCGGTCCACCGCTTCTACCGAGTTAGCTTCCGATCCAAAAAGAAAACCACCTGCCTTTCATAAGACAAGTGGTTTAAAATCTATATATACTTATATATTTTATGTTCCACACAATCTTATAAAGGCATTACAATTAATCCAGTTTTTTATATTTAAACAAAACTGAATATTTCTCTGTATCATATTAAATTTAATAATCATTTCATAAACTAACATTTTTCTTTTCCTTCCTTTTTTCAAGGTGAGTGAGAGAAGTGCCTGTTTTCTCTCACTCTATATTATTTTTAGTAGGTAACATCCGTTACCGAACAGACCATATAGGAGTCGAACCTATATCTCCTTGTTCGTAGCAAGGTATTTTATCCGTTATACTAATGGTCTGATACATCAAATAAAAAACCGCCTGTATCTTTTTGGATACAAGCGGTAATAATCACATTTTACTTATAAAATGCCTATTTTCGCCTGTATCTATCCCAATCCTGCTGTCCTTTTATTTCTGTATTAATCTGGACATTATAAGGTAATTTTGAGCATGGGAAATTAAACCTACTTGCGGCAGGTATCATAATAACATCTATTCGACTTGTCATTACTAATGTTCTCATTTGCTTTCCTTACCTCTTTCTTTAATAATAAATATCCATAAAATAAAATAGCGCCCATTTCTCCATTTAGACAAACCAAACAGAGAGACAGGCACTTCTCTCAAAACATACTATACTAAATCCAAGAATAAATGTCAACACTTTTTTATATTTTTTCAAAAATATTTTTTATCCTTTTAAATCGTTCGAATTCGAACACTTTAAAATCATATTCCTATTTAGTCCCACTAATCTCTATCGGAACAAATTCTATCTTCAAAGCCATATGAAAAGCTTTTGCAATTCTCTGCAATGTTTTTATTGATGGATTCCCTGTCCCATGTTCCAATCTACTTATATCAGCCTGTGAAATTCCTGTAGCCATCGATAATTCTTTCTGTGTCATTCCACTTTCTTTACGTGCATCTATCAGTGCCTGCATAACAGCAAATTCAGGTTCCAACGCATCATATTCTTCTTTAAACTTTGGATCTTTTAACTGTTCCTCAACAAATTCGTTCAGAGTTGTCATTGACTGCACTTCCTTTCAAAATAATCTAATCTATATTTTTTGGCAGCTATAATTACATTTTGAGGTGTTTTCTGTGATTTTTTTATAAAACCATTCATTAATATCACAATCTTTCCCTCATCAAAAAAATACAACAATCGGCTAATGTTTGTACCTACTTTAGCTCTAAGTTCAAATATGCCATCATCAAGTTCTTTAGAATAAGGTTCTCTAATATCAGGTCCATTCTTCTGCAACATTTGTAACATGCGAATCATTTTTGCTCTCATTTTATAATCAAGCTCCAGCAAAAAATCCTTGCCTGGTTCTACACCATCCGTTGTTTTATAAAATACTGTATTATAATTATTCATTAATATTTCCTTTCTCACATAATATGTGTTTTATCACATTTTGTCAAGTTGCATTTTATACCAGTTATCGAATACTACGCTTTGTCGAATATCTTTTTTTAAATATATGGTGTACCTAATCATAGGACACCATAATCTTTTTATTAGTTATTCATATCCTGTAACGCACGTAAATACCCCATCAATCTGCTACGATTATCCTTATTAAGCTTTTGATATTCTATCATCAGATTATATTCCTCTTCACCACGATACACAGCAATATAATCATCTTTGACCATTTCATTACTTTCTGCACCTGATATAATGTAATAAGGATCAACCTTAAGAACATCACAAATTACTTTTAATTTATCCATTGATGGATTCTGTTTCTTACCTTTCCAACTGCTTAATGTACTTTGAGGGATTCCTGTCTTATCCGAAAATTCTTTTTGTGTCATACCATTTTGATGGATTATTTCTAATATTCGTTCACCAATAGTCATGTATCATCACTCCTAAACTCCAAATATAATTCGCTAAAACATAATTATTCGTTTTATCGAATTATATCATGATAAAACACTTAAGTCAATTAATGTGTAAAAGGAACAGTCAATCCTTTATTAAAACAAATCTGCAAGCTGCTGATAATTATAATCATACTCCCTTAAAAACACTTTTTCATCAAATGAATCTGTATTAACAAAATAAGTCTGATATTGTTCATACCATTGACCATGATATGAAGAAAAACGATTATTCCATCTTACAAATCCAGATTTACCGTTTTCCATTACAAAGACGGTTTCATTTAATGTATTAGGAACTCCGGCAAGTTTTTTTCCTTTTTTCAAAAAATCCTCGTTTCCACCACGTCTTCTGATATTACCCTTTCCGTCATCAAACCACTTAATCCTATACGACTCATCTTCTTTAATTATTTCAATATTGGGTATTCCAAACTTATCCAGTAAAAAAAGTCCTTTTTCTTCAACGACAGTTTTAAATGTTCTTTCCTCATATATTTCATTATTATGTTGAATGAAACTTAATCTCCATATATAAATTTCATCATTTTGGTTTATTATTGGCATTTTTTTAATCATCACGGGTCTAAGATAATTCTTTCTTACTATTGCCCCTTGAGGATTTCTATCCTCTTTGAACCAACTAATTTGTTCAAACAAAACTAATAGCATATTTTATTTAACCTTTCAAATTTCAAACCGTTCAACTAATATATTATTATATGTTTCAAACATCATTTCGGATTGTATTCAACCCATACTCCATCTTTAAGCGTTTCTAATTTTCCCCACTCCGGTCTTCCAACATCCCGACCCTTAACCCGAATAGGTATAAATGCATCATGTTGACAATATGGCAACGGATCATCAATATCAATCCAGCCTCTCTCATCAATTAAATCATTCCATTCGTCATATAGATCCTCTAATAAACTATAACAACAGTCAAATTAACGACAAAATTTCTCTAATATTTCACCTTTTCAGGTATACAGACCTCAAGCTCTTCCTTTGGAATTTTAAAGAAATATTCCAACAGCTCTGCATCTAGCTGCTTGCCCGCAACCTCTTTCATAATCTTTAGCGCATCCTCGTGGGTGCGTGGCTCCTTATAAGAACGGCGCATGGTGATTGCCGAGTATGTATCCGCTATGGAGATAATTCTTGCTGCGAGTGGAATCTCTTCCCCCGGCAGCTTATAATAACCTTTTCCGTCTATGCGCTCATGATGATACAATATCCAGCTTGCAACATGGTCAAAGGTACGAAGCGGCTTCAATATTTCCACACCTACCTTTGGATGCGAACGCATAACCTCCCACTCATCGTCATCGAGCTTTGCAGGCTTATTGAGAATAGACTCCGGAACACCCAGCTTGCCCACATCATGCATAAGTGCAGCATATTCCAAACTAATAGGATTTATATCATTTTTAACAGAATTAGGAAGATATTTGTAAAATAACATAGTGATATTTTGAACATGTCTGCTGTGGCCGTTAAGATTCGGATCCCTTGCATCTATAACGCCGACCAAAACCTCGGCGATATCTATACTTCGTGCCTTTGCAGTTTCAAGAAGATTGAACATAAGCGTAAGAACTATCGCTACAAATAAGCTGCCGCCAAATAAAATCATCGCCATCATCAAATCCGGCTTACTGGCAACAACTATAAATATATATCCGCATAAGAAAAAAACCAAAAGCACAAAAGCAAGTGCCTTCCACGCCCGGTCTCTCTTACTTCCGCTTGAAAGAACATCATGTGTTGTATGTACAAACATAGCATAACGCACTATATTTGAAACCATTACAACTATGCCAATTAAAATTAGACTATCTATTATAACCTTCAATCTTTCACTCCTGCAGTCAAACTAAATCTGTCCGCCAATCACCAATTTACATACTTTAAAGTTCAAAAATTCGTCAAAATTATACCACAAATCCTGTAATTATCAGATATATTAACTTTATCATCGCGCTATACATAAAACCTATAACCCACTTAACACAGTAAATACTCTCATTATCATGTCAAATTCCGGTTTGTCGAGGTGATAGTCGGCAGCTACACCCATATCCTGCCGACACGCTTCGCGTGATGAGCTAGCCACAATCGTTACCAGCTTGTCTTCTTTTGTTGCTTTGATTTTTCCTAAAGTGGTAACAAATCTTGATTATTCGCGGTTCTTGTTATCAGCTTGCTTTCTTATGTTGCTTTGATTTTTCCTAAACAGGTAACAAATCTTGATTATTCGCAGTTTTTGTTACCAGCTTGTCTTCTTATGTTGCTTTGAATTTTCCTGAACAGGTAACAAATCATGATTATTCGCAGTTTTTGTTACCAGTTTGCTTTCTTATGATGTTTTGATTTTCTCTAAACCGGTAACAAATCTTGATTTTTTGCAACATTTGTTACCAGTTTGCCTTCTTTCATAGCACTAAACAATAAT
>CACWQH010000044.1 GCA_902762955.1 uncultured Lachnospiraceae bacterium | reverse complement strand
AATTTGGAAGTTGAGTGGTGAAATCATGTATAAATTAATTACAACAGACGGCAGTGCAAAAAGGGGTGAGCTTCATACTCCTCACGGAGTGATACAAACTCCTGTATTTATGAATGTAGGAACGGTTGCGGCGATAAAGGGAGCGGTTTCCACCGAAGATCTGGAGGGTATCGGTACGCAGGTGCAGCTTTCCAATACCTATCACCTGCATGTTAGACCGGGTGATGAAATTGTTAAAAAACTAGGCGGTTTACATAAGTTTATGTCCTGGGATAAGCCCATACTTACAGATTCGGGTGGATTTCAGGTGTTTTCCCTTGCCGGACTTCGTAAGATTAAAGAAGAAGGTGTTTATTTTAACTCCCACATAGACGGTAAAAAGATTTTTATGGGACCTGAAGAGAGTATGCAGATTCAGTCCAATCTTGCATCAACCATCGCCATGGCTTTTGACGAGTGTCCTTCCTCGGTTGCGGAAAGGAGCTATATCCAGCCTTCGGTTGACAGGACGACCAGATGGCTCGAGCGTTGTAAGAAGGAGATGGACAGGCTTAATTCCCTGCCGGATACCATCAACAACAGGCAGATGCTTTTCGGCATCAATCAGGGTGGTGTATTTGATGATATAAGAATTGAGCATGCCAAAACCATAGCCGACATGAATCTTGACGGATATGCCATAGGCGGTCTTGCGGTAGGAGAAACCCACGAGGAAATGTATCGAATAATCGAGGCAGTTGTGCCTTACTTGCCACAGGATAAACCAACGTATCTTATGGGCGTCGGAACGCCGATTAACATAGTTGAGGCTGTGGAAAGAGGCGTCGATTTCTTCGACTGCGTTTATCCTTCCAGAAACGGAAGACACGGACACGTATATACACATCATGGCAAAATTAACTTATTTAATGCAAAGTATGAAACAGATAGCGAACCTATAGAAAAAGGCTGCGGATGCCCTGCATGTAGAAGATATTCACGCGCATATATAAGGCATCTTTTAAAGGCAAAGGAAATGCTCGGTATGAGATTTTGCGTATTGCATAACCTTTATTTTTATAATCATCTTATGGAAGATATAAGAAATGCAATTGAAGAACACAGCTTTTCTACGTTCAAAGCAAAGTTTATAAGTGATTTTGAGAGTGGAGAGTAGTTTTCACTTGCATATTTCACCTTTTTATAATAATATATGATGAGTGATATTTAATAGATTTAGGAGGAAACAAAATGGGCGTTGTTGGTATAATTCTTTACCTTGCTTTCTTTATCGGACTTATGTATCTTATGATTATCAAGCCACAGAAAAAGCAGCAAAAGCAGATGGAAGATTTGCATAATGCAATGGAACCCGGTGATACTATCATGACAACAGGTGGTTTCTACGGAACCCTTCTTGATATCGTTGACGATACGACTGTTATAGTCGAGTTTGGTAATGACAGACACTGTAGAATCCCTATGCATCCAAATGCAATCGCCGAGGTTGAAAAGGCCGGTTCTGCCATTGTTAAGGATGATGCGGATGAGGATGAGGACGACAAGAAATCAGACAGCAAGCTTGGCAAGGAAAAGAAGTAAAAAGTAGTGGACTTATTTTTTCGTTTATGAGAAAATATATATGATGATGTTTTCTATGCCTAAGAAAACATTTTAAAGAAAATTACATAATTGAAAGGAGTTTCGACATGATTTACACGAAGGAAGTTGAAAACATGTGTCCGGTTGCTCAGGGCGTACACCATGGTAGTGCACCAATCCCTGAAGAAGCAAAATGGGTACAGGCAAAGGAAGTAAAAGATATCTCCGGTTTTACACACGGTGTTGGCTGGTGTGCACCACAGCAGGGTGCCTGCAAGCTTTCACTCAATGTTAAGGAAGGTATCATCCAGGAAGCTTTAGTAGAAACTATCGGCTGTTCAGGTATGACTCATTCTGCAGCTATGGCAGCAGAGATTTTACCTGGTCTTACAGTTATGGAAGCTCTTAACACTGACCTTGTTTGTGACGCTATCAATACAGCTATGAGAGAGCTGTTCTTACAGATAGTTTACGGTCGTTCACAGAGTGCATTCTCAGAGGATGGTCTTGCAGTTGGTGCAGGTCTTGAGGATTTAGGTAAGGGTCTTCGTTCACAGGTTGGTACTATGTATGGTACTCTTGCAAAGGGACCTCGTTACTTAGAGATGGCTGAGGGTTATGTAACTGCTATAGCTTTGGATGCAGATGATTTAATAATCGGTTATAAGTTCGTTAACCTCGGTAAGATGACTGACTTCATCAAGAAGGGTGATGATCCTAATACTGCTTATGAGAAGTCTTGTGGACAGTACGGAAGAGTTGCTGATGCAGTTAAGTTAATTGACCCACGTACAGACAAAGAGATTGAGAAGTAGAAGAGGAGGTAACGAAGATGGCATTATTTGAATCATATGAAAGAAGAATTGATCAAATCAACAAAGTATTAAACAGCTATGGTATCTCCTCAATAGAAGAAGCAGAGAAGATTACAAAGGATGCTGGTTTAGACGTTTACAATCAGATAAAGGGCATTCAGCCTATCTGTTTTGAAAATGCTTGCTGGGCTTATACAGTAGGTGCAGCTATAGCAATTAAGAAAGGCTGCAGAAGAGCAGCTGATGCAGCAGCAGCTATAGGAGAAGGACTTCAGTCTTTCTGTATCCCTGGTTCAGTTGCTGATACCCGTAAGGTCGGTCTTGGACATGGTAACTTAGGAAAGATGTTACTTGAGGAGGAAACTGAGTGTTTCGCTTTCCTTGCAGGTCATGAGTCATTTGCAGCCGCTGAGGGTGCAATCGGTATAGCTGAGAAGGCTAACAAGGTTCGTCAGAAGCCTCTTAGAGTTATCCTTAACGGTTTAGGTAAGGATGCTGCACAGATTATCTCACGTATCAACGGATTTACATTTGTTGAGACTGAATATGATCCATATACAAATGAAGTAAAAGAGATTTCACGTAAGTCTTATTCAGACGGACTTCGTGCGAAGGTTAACTGCTACGGCGCTAATTCAGTACCTGAAGGTGTTGCAATCATGTGGAAGGAAGGCGTTGACGTATCTATCACAGGTAACTCAACTAACCCTACAAGATTCCAGCATCCGGTTGCAGGTACTTACAAGAAGGAATGTAATGAGAAGGGTAAGAAGTACTTCTCAGTTGCTTCAGGTGGTGGTACAGGACGTACACTTCATCCTGATAACATGGCAGCAGGCCCTGCTTCATACGGTATGACTGATACCTTAGGACGTATGCATTCAGATGCACAGTTCGCAGGTTCTTCATCAGTTCCTGCTCACGTTGAGATGATGGGTCTTATCGGTGCAGGTAACAACCCTATGGTTGGTATGACAGTTGCAGTTGCAGTTTCCATTGAGGAAGCAGCAAAGGCTGGTAAGTTCTAGGGTTTGACACGGGGCGTGAGCCTTGTCATATCTATATATGTTTTAACTGTATGAAAAAAATGTGCACGCATGGCACGTGTTACTTAACGCCATGCTGTGCACATTTTTTTCATACAGTATAATATACTTCGGTGGTATGACAAGACTCACGCCCTGTGTCACACTACTTTAATCTTTAGTCCTTTAATGCTTTTTTTATCTTAACTGTATCTTTAAAAACTTTAACACTCGTCTTTAGTGAGATACGTGATTTTTCTTTTCGTTCACGCTTGAATTTTAATTCTATCGGCATCTCGATAATCCTGCAGCCGGACTTGTTTGCTTTGGCGAGAATTTCAATATCGTAAGCATAACCATAGGTTTGAATGTTCTCGGTAAGTGTTTTTATCACAGGAGTTCTGAAAAGCTTAATTCCTGTCTGGGTATCCTTGATTTCAAGCCTGAATAAAAGCTTTAAAACCATATAATAACCTATACTCATTATCCTTCTCATAAGAGGATACTCAAGCTTTGAATCTTTATGAAGCTTTGAGCCGATAACGATATCTGCATTTTTGTCCTTCATGGCTTTTAGAAAGCTCTTTAACATGGCAGGATTTAATTCAAGGTCCGCATCAAGAAATGCAGTATAATCGGAATTGGCATATAAGACTCCGTTGGTTATGGCTTTTCCTTTTCCCTGATTTGGCTTGTAGCTCACATAAGATATTTTTGAATCAGCCTTTGATGCTGAAATGATTTCATCTAAAGTATTGTCAGAGCTTCCGTCATTTACAACAATTATCCTGTAGTTATGAACAAAACCGGAGATAATTTTTGATGCTGTAAGAAGATTTTCACGTATATGCATGCCTTCGTTGTATGCAGGCATGATAACGCATAGGCATTCCTTTTTTGATTGATTATTTAATTCATCGCTTATAAAAAAATCTGAAATATTACTTGTATCCATTTTCTTACCACCATTTAATGTTATTTTGTAGTATATCACAGTAAAAAAATAAATACAAATATTGTTGTATTTTTTTGTGTAATAAGTTATCATATATCAGATAGATAAAAAACCTATTTTTTATGAGAGGTTAAAATATGAGTAAAAACAAAGATATAGAAAAAAACAGCAATACTAAAAATAATTCACAGAAAAAATCTAATCATAACAAAAATAAAAAATCAGACAAATCAATTTTAAAATGGGTTGTTGCATTGTTTGCCGAGATTATTATTTTAGGACTTCTTATCGTAGCATACAGCTTATATTATGTTGATTCCAAAATCGAAAAAATTAATAAGGTTGAGATTGATGAGGAAGATCTTGCAATAAATGAGGAGCTGGATGTTTCAAATCAGGAAAACTATAAGACGATAGCACTTTTTGGTGTGGATTCAAGAGATGTAACCAATCTTGGACAGGGTACAAGAAGTGATGCGATAATGATTGCAAGCATTAATAATGAAACTAAAGAAGTAAAGATTGTTTCCATTTACAGAGATACTCTTTTGGAGATAGAAAATGATTCGGGAATTACAGCAAAGGTAAATGCAGCTTATTCTTATGGTGGACCACAGCTTGCTATTAAGACTCTCAATGCTAACCTGGATCTTCAGATTACGGATTTTGTTACCGTTAATTTCCTTGGGCTTACCAAAGCAATTGATGATTTGGGCGGAATAACCGTTCATGTTGAGGAAAATGAGCTGCCTATTTTAAACCTTGCAATTACAGAACAGATTGCCGTAACCGGTATATATTCTGATGGTGTATTTACAACCGGTGACTTACTTTTAAACGGCACACAGGCAACCGCTTATGCCCGTATAAGAAGTACAGATCAGGGAGATATAACAAGAACAGAAAGACAAAGAGATGTTTTATCCAAAGCATTTGCAAAGGCCAAGGCATCTGATCTGGCAACCATAGACAGTGTAATAGATGATGTTTTCCCTCAGATAGCAACCAGTCTGACAGAGGAAGAAATAAAAGCTCTTGCAAAAGCAGTATTTGAATATCAGATGGGTGACACTGTAGGTTTCCCGTTTGCCTATACACCTACTACACATGAAACAAAGGGCTCGATTATAGTTCCTGCCGATTTAGCTTCAAATGTTTCGGCTTTACATGAGTTCTTGTTTGGAGAGGTTGGATACGTTCCGACAAGCAAGGTTCAGGGTATCAGCTCATCCATACAAAATGAAACCGGCATAGGAGCGCAGCCGATAACGGTTACTCCTCAAACATTTGAATAAAGAGTAAAAATAAGTTTAATAAAAGGAATCTAAAAAAGGAATCTTTTAGATTCCTTTTTCTTATTATTAATGGTATAATAAGATGATATACTGTTTAAGGAAAGCAGCATAGGAGACGTCAATGAAAAAGATTTCTACAAGTGTTACAAAACTAAATATCGAAGGATTTAAAAATTATATTTTAAATGATAGAAAAAAGTATGTTGACAGGGTTTTTGAAAGATTTAATAAATTATTTGAAATAGATGAGTTTTTGGAATCCGGATTCAAGAGCTACAGAATGATTCCACGTGATGGCTTCAATGAAACCTATATCATTTATCTGTATGGTGGTTTTATGTCCTGTAATATCGACAATGAACAGTGGGATTTTATCACCAAGCTGGCTTTAAAAACCGGAAGCGGACTTTTTGTACCTATGTATCCTCTTGCACCTGAAAACAGCTGTAAGGATACATTTAAGATGCTCTGCAAGGCTTATTCGGATTTTGCCATGGGTATGGATGTTAAAAGAATTATTCTTCTCGGAGATTCTTCAGGTGCCGGTCTTGCACTTTCTCTTTCTATGCTTGCATGGAAGGAGGGCTTAAGAAAGCCGGATCAGCTTATTATGCTTTCACCTCTTATAGACACAGAGTTTTTTGACAAGGATTTAGAGGAGATAATAAGCGATACGATAGATAAAAGCGGACGAGTATTTTTTAACCAGACAGTGAAAGATTTTATAAATGATTACTGGGTTAAGGACTATGCTGTCAAGACAGATTATACAAGCCCTTATTATGAGGATTACACTGATTTATGTGATGACGTAATTTTGTTTTCAGGCGTAGAGGATATGTTTAACTGCTATTCGAGAGCTTTTTATAATAAGGCAAAGACACAGGGAGTCAGCACAAGATTTTTCGAATTCGATGATGCGAGTCACGATTTCATGATATATGAAAAAAATGATGCCGCAAAAAATGCGTGGGGATATCTTCTTGATGTAATCAACAATACCTATGATAATTCACTTGTTGATATATATCCGCTTAAGCTTTTATCTGATTGGTCAAAGCGTTATCCGGATATAATTAAAGATGAGTGGGCCGCCAAATTTATATACGACCACAAATTTGATTTTTCAAAGCTCAATACAAAGTTAAATGAATATAGAAATCTGATACTTGCCACTACCATGGCTGCGTGCGATGCAAAGGTTAAGCAATATATTATGAAGTTTCCAAAGTGTACGATTGTCAATCTGGGCTGTGGACTTGATAATATGTTTGGCAGACTGGATAACGGCAGAATACAGTGGTACAGTGTGGATACTCACAATATTATGTCTGTAAGAAGAGCTATGTATGGTGAGCGAAAAAGGGAAAAGACCATCGGAAGAAGTATACTTGATTTTTCATGGATAGATGACATTTCCTGTAAGCGTAATCAGGGTGTGATGTTTGTATGTAATGATACGCTTGCTTATATGAGAAAAAATGATGTGTGCGATCTGGTTGAGAAGATTGCCGACAGATTTCCTAATGCTGAATTGGTTTTTGCCGCATCCACAAAGGGTGCTACGAATTATATAAACTTCCTTTTCAAAAATACCATTTTTATAAAAAAGAAGAAGAGGTTTTCAGTAGATGATGCATACAAGCTGTTTAACAGCTGGAGATCGGATTATAGAATTATGCAGGAAGAACCTGTTATGAAATATCTTCCTAAAGATGTAAAGCTTAAGCCGCGAACCAGGATAAAGGCAAAGTATAACAAGCTGACTTATAATCATAAGATTATACATGTAAAGCTTGGAAGCGAGGCATACATAACTAATATGTAAGGAGATTCAATCAGTGCTTGAGGCAAATAATCTTGTAAAAACATTTGTAAGAAATGAAAAGCATAATGTAAAGACAAGCTTTAATGCTGTTGATGATATTTCATTGAAGGTGAAGCTTGGTGAGATAGTAGGCATTATCGGTCCAAACGGTGCGGGTAAAACTACGCTTTTGCGTATGCTTGGCAGTCTTATGAAGCCAACCTCGGGCAGTATAGACATTACCATCGATGATAAAAAGCTTAAAAATGAAACTGATATTAAAAAGGCTATAGGCTATCTGTCAGGCAATACCAGGCTTTACGGAAGACTTAGTACAAGAGAGCTTTTAACCATGGCAGGGAATCTGTATGGCATGGATGAGATAGAGATTAATCGTAGAATTGCCATGATTTCAAAGCTGCTTAAGCTTGATAGCTTTATAGATAACAGAATAGAAAAGCTGTCTACAGGTCAGACTCAGAGAGCATCTATTTCAAGATGCATTATACACAATCCAAAGCTATATATATTTGATGAACCAACCCTCGGACTTGATATTATAAGCAGCAATTCTATTGTAGAATTTATGCTCAGGGAAAAAAGTGAGGGAAAGGCTGTGCTTTATTCGACTCATTATATGGAGGAGGCAGAAAAGCTCTGCGACAGAATTATAATGATTAACAAAGGAAAAATCGCAGCAGAGGGAACTGTCGGGGAATTAAAGGAGTTTGGAAAGTCCAATGATCTAAGAGAAGTATTCAGTAATCTTGTCGGAAGAGGGGAGGACTGAATTTAGCATGAATATGAAAAATATAAAGAGTCTGTATAAAAAGGAACTTTTGGACGTCATCAGAGATAAAAAGACTGTAATTATGATGGTGGTTGTTCCTATAATTTTATATCCGCTTTTAATCGTTATAAGTCTTCAGATGATGGCTGCCATAACGACCAATATGTCAAAGCATGTGTATCGAATTGGCATATATGATGAAAATGACAGGATTATTAACTACTGGAATACTCCGTTTATGGACTATGATTATTTTAGCTTTGAGGACTATTCTCTGCTTGTTCTGGAGGATATCAGAAATCCCAAAGAAGCTCTTGCAAATGAGGATTTAGATGCATATATAAAAATAGTAAATAAGGACGGAAAGGAGCACTTTGAGATACATTATCTGTCTTCTGTAACAAATTCCAATTATGCGGCAGGTAAGGTTTTTGAGTGGCTTTCAGAATATTCGGATATTATTACGGATAAAAAGCTTGATGACCTGGGACTTGATTCAGATGAGATTCTTAATCCGATAGGTATTTCCTATGAAGACGCATCAACAAATGAAGAAACCGCCGGAAGCCTTTTATCAAGTATACTTCCGTTTATGCTTATTGTAAGCCTTTTGATGGGAACCATGTATCCGGCTATAGATACAACTGCGGGAGAAAGAGAAAGAGGAACGCTCGAGACTCTGCTTACCCTGCCGGTAACCAACAGTGAGATAATTGTCAGCAAATTTCTGGTTGTTGCAACCATAGGAATAATATCGGCATTGTTAAATATTATATCTATCTCGGGTGTGGGCGTTTATATGTACAATATGACCAGCACATATACCAACACTTCAGGAGGCATATCTCTTGGTATGTTTGCACCTGCCATTTTGGTTGGTGTATTATGTGTATTTGCGTTTGCCGTTTTTATAAGTGCAATAACTATGTGTGTTACAGCCTTTGCAAAGACATATAAGGAGGCAAATAATTATATTACACCGCTTTCATTGGTGGTGATGTTTGCGTCCTTTATAGGATTTATTCCAAATGTTAAGCTTAACGAAAAGGTTGCGCTTGTTCCTGTTGCCAATATAAGTCTTTTGATAAGGGATATGCTTTCCTTTAAGTATGATGCAAAGGTAGTTTTTCTCGTATTGTTAAGCAATGTTTTCTATGGACTTGCGGCTATATGGGTGCTTGGAAGAATTTATAACAGCGAAGCTATACTCTTTGGCGAATCAGCTGCCGGAGTCCAGATATTTGAAAGAAGAAAGAATATAAAAGCCGGTGGAGTTCCGGAGCTTGGAGATACTGTACTTGTTCTTTTTATTACCATGTTTGCCATGATTTATATAGGAGGAGCAATTCAGCTTAAGCTTGGATATTTCGGTGTGCTCGGAACCCAGCTTTTAATCCTTTTGATACCTCTTGCTGCGGCATTATATACCAAGAAGGATTTAAAGAAGACCTTTAGAATAAAGGGTACTTCGTTAAGATATATACTCGGAGGAATTCTGATGATATTCGGAGCCATTATAGTAGGTATGATTATTACCAATGTTGTCAGTGCAATCTTCCCGTCAAGCGCAAGTGAAGCAACCGAGCTTCAAAATTCACTTATAGGCGATGATATTATTTCAACGCTTTTTGTAGTTGCGATTGTTCCTGCTGTCTGCGAGGAAATGATGTTCAGGGGATATGTTTTAACAGCCTTTGAAAAAAAGTTTAAGCCTAAAACCGCCATACTGATATCTGCATGCTTATTTGGCATATATCATACAAGCATTGTCAGATTTTTTGCAACGGCATTCTTGGGATATGTTATCTGTTATGTGGCACATAAGTCAAAAAGCTTACTGCCGGGTATGATAATGCATTTTATAAATAATGCAATTTCTGTAATAAGCTTGTATTATCCGGATAAATTTTGGGGATTGTTCTTATCATTTTTAGGTAAAAGCTTCAGTTTGGTTGATATTGTTATATTCATTTTAATGGGAGTTTTCCTTTTATATGCCGGATATTTGATTGTAAATATAGGTTCTCAGCAAAAATCGGCTTTCTTAAATAAAAAATAAAGGACGATTTATTGATTATATACTCAAAATATGTTAGAGTTAATCTAATTAAATCGCTTAATCCGGAGATAAAGCAATGAATAAGAGTTTCAAGAGAGTTATATCGGTATTGATAATTGCCATGGTAATTGTACTGGTTGCTCTCATAATAATGATAAATATTACTTTTAATAAAGATAATCCTGTATTTGTAAAAACAGAAACTGATAATCGCGGATGGACACTCGTTCCTGAAACGGAATATGACATGATTCAGGCAAATTATTGGGCCTATGTGAGAAAAGCTTATGTGCTGGTCGGAGATGCTCCTGATTATGAGTATTATAAAATAGCAAGCGGGGTTCCGCGAAATAATTATGAGCCTGATAATTTCTTTATAGAAGATGGTGATTCACTTATGTATTACCATGATGGCGATGCAAATAGGATTTCACATGTCGCAGTGGATGTTTCTTCTTATCAGACAGGCGTTGACTGGGAGGCAGTAAAGGCTGCCGGTGTTGATATGGCTATAATAAGAGCGGGCTATCGAGGCTACGGAACAGGCTCCATAGTAACTGATGATATGTTTGAAAGCCATATGGAAGGAGCACTTGAAGCAGGACTTGATGTCGGAGTTTACTTTTTTACTCAGGCAGTAAACTATGATGAGGGAGTTGAGGAAGCAAATTATACACTCTCTTTGATAAGAGACTACAATGTAAAGGGTCCTGTAGTCATAGATACAGAGATAATATATGCTGAAGGTGCGAGAACCGAAGACCTTGATATTGAAGCAAGAACAGACAGTATAGTAGGTTTTTGCGAAACTGTTAAGGCGGCAGGCTATGAACCTATGGTTTATTCAAATCGTAACTGGTTTGTGCAGGAACTGGATATGGCAAGAGTCGGTAATTATAAGCTTTGGCTTGCACACTATGCCAACCAGCCTGATTTTCCTTATCTTTATACTATATGGCAGTATACCAGTGAAGGAAGATTATCCGGAAATGGTATGGATTTGGATTTAAATGTAATATTAGAATGATAAAAACAAAAGGATTTGTTTTGCGGGGTTTTATTATGTTGGAATGGAAGCTGGATTATAATATTGCAACAATTATTATCAGTGTAATGCTTTTAGCATGGTATCTGCATCAAAAGAAGATACCTTTAAGTAGTTATGTCTTTTTCTTGAAATTTAATCTCTCTGTATTGGCTTGTACAATAATTGAATCAATAGGAGTTACTCTTTTTAAGAGCGGAATTATAGGTGAATTCGGCTTCAATGTTTTTATGGCATTTTATTCATTTATCGCATGTCTTATAACGGTTATATATGCGTGCTTCGTCTTTGAATATATGCATGTTTCCGATAAAAATAAGAAGTTTTTAAAAATATTCTTATATATTATATTGACCATAACCATGATAATTGATGCTGCAACGCCGTTCACAAAAATCGGTTTTTACTTCTATAACAATGAGTATGTAATTGGAAAATTTGGTGGCTTGTATGCCCTTTTATCGGGAGTCGCAGTTGTAACCGGAATTGCTGTTATAATTGTAAAGAGAAAGCAGATACCGGCATCAAGGGTTTACATACTTATAGCAAGTATAGTTTTTTCCACCCTTATGTTTGTGGTTCAGCTCAAGTTTACAATATCTATCTTATGCTTTGGATATATAATCGTATGTCTCACACTTTACAATTACATATTCAATCCGGCGCTTTATATTGATAATCTGACACAGCTTTATAACAAGGATTGTATGAGAGAATATCTGGAGTACCGCTTGGAAAGAAATAAGCAGTTTTCCATTATCCTTGTTGCCATGGATGATTTTAAGTATATCAATAAAACCTATGGCGTTGATATCGGAGATAATCTTTTGGTGCAGGTTGGAAATTACTTAAGAGGCGTAGATGGTGTGGACGAGGTATTTGGATATGGTTCAGACCAGTTTGGTGTTGTATGTAATAAAAAATCTGTTGAAGATGCAAAGCTTTTGGCAGGTATTATAGAAGAACGTTTCAAGCATCCGTGGTATAGCGAATCTGCTGCAGGTGTAATGATGTCCTCCTCTTCATGTTGCTTTGAGTGTCCTAAGGATGCTGACAATTACGGAAATCTTGTCGAGATTATGGATTATGCCATGTCCATGGCTAAGAAAACAAATAAGGGTGGAATATCCGTTGCGGGTGAGATGGACCTTACCAAGATGAGAAGTGAGAAGGAAATCGAAAAGGCTGTAAAGCTTGCCATAGACAGAGATGAGCTTATGGTTTATTATCAGCCTATTTTCTCGGTTGAAAAAAATCTTTATAATTCAGCCGAGGCTCTTGTCAGATTAAATGATGAAAAGCTTGGATGGATATCGCCGGAAGTATTTATACCTATTGCCGAAAAAAATGGTCTTATCATCTCGCTCGGAGATCAGATACTTCGTTCGGTATGTAAGTTTATCCATGACAATAAACTGGCTGAAAGCTCTATCGAATACATAGAGGTAAATATAAGTCCGGTACAGCTCCAGCAACCTGAGTATTACAAGAAGGTTATTGCCATACTTGAAGAATACGAGGTAAAGCCTTCGCAGATTAATATCGAGATAACAGAAACTGCCAATATGGTAGGCGGCTCTGAAATAGTAAATGATAATATCAAAAAGATTGTAGAATACGGTATTACCTTATCGCTTGATGATTACGGTTCAGGTTATTCAAATCTTGATTATATCAACCATATGCCGTTCCATATCATAAAAATTGATAAGTACATCGTCTGGGATGCATTTGAAAATATCAAAGCAGGCATTACACTTGAGTACACTATAAGAATGCTCAATGCACTCAATTATATGATAGTTGCGGAGGGCGTGGAAACCAAGGAACAAAAAGATCATCTGGCAGAGATAGGCTGTCATTATATGCAGGGCTGGTATTATTCAAAGGCTGTAGCAGAAGATGAATTTATGCAAACCATAAAGAAAATCCCCGATCAGATAGAACAGATGAATTAATCTACTGATTTTTCGGTTCGAGTACGACGGACATCTTCCACATGTCATCGTAGATTTTTTGGAATTCATCGGTATTATAAGTCATAATACCGTCTATTGAATCATAGACAGTTATAGTGTTATCGGGTATGCTGTATCCGGTTAAAACTACACAATGCTCGTTATATACCCATGTATAGTCGGTGTCACCGTATTTGTATATATATGATGCTTTGTTGCATGGTCTTAATCCGACTGTAGTCCATACGAGAACAGGATATCCCTTGGCGATATACGGAAACAGATCTTTTAAATCAGTACCGCTTATATTGTTTGCCTTATATGAGCTTTTGTTCTGTATGAGAAATCTGTTTGCGGTATTGGTAAGGGCAGGTGCATAGCAGCCACCACCGGGAGATATATCCGGATGACCTTTGTATCCGATTATATAATTGTCATCAGAATATATAAGATAGTTATCTATTATCTCATTTTTTCCAAGATTATATCCAAAATAGTTTAAGAGCATGGTAAGTGCCATGGATTCACAGCCGGCAGGGTACTCGGGATTTTGATAAATAAGTTCCAGAGTAAGCTCAACCTTGTCCGGGTTTTCAGGAAAGTCCATGGTAGGAATCTCAACCTCACCGGTTTCTTCATTTGCTCTGGCAAAGGATTCTATGGAAAAATCAAAGGAAAGACCGTTCACCTCAAAATAGGCTTTGGCAGGAGGCGGCTCTTTTTTATTCTTTTTGTGCTTCAAGGCGAAAAAAATACCACTTATTACAATAACTAAAATGGCTATAATAATAAGAATTATTTTCTTCTTCATAAGAACCTCCGGATAAGGGAAATTTATCATTAATATTTTAACATATGTAAATGTACTACACAATTATTTAATTGCATAAACTGTAAAAACAGCTTTTTTGAGGTTTAGTATTGAGAGATTATATTGAGGAGAGAGTGCTAAGTATAGGAGAGTACATAGTTTCAAACAATGCAACGGTAAGACAGGCTGCCAAAGAATTTGGCGTAAGTAAGTCCACCGCTCATAAGGATGCAGCAGACAGACTGCCTGTGATAAATATGGAACTGGCAAAAAAGGTACGAAGCATACTTGATGTAAATAAGTCGGAACGTCACATCAGAGGAGGTATGGCCACAAAAAACAAATATAGCAAAATAAATGAATAATAAATTATTTATATGTGTTTATAATAAAGTATATACAATATAAACGTGATTATATATTTCTTGCAGAGTTTATTGTTTCGTATTATAATAAATAAGATTGAGATTAAATTATATGTACTTATGTTAAATGATTATGAGGTATTTATAAAAATGAAATTTATACACATTTCAGATGTACATTTGGGAAGAAAACCTGATAGAGGAAGAGTATGGAGTGAAAGCAGATCCGAGGAGATTTTTGACAGCTTTAAGAATGTGCTTACGGTTTGTGATGAGCTTCAGATTGATCTTTTGCTTATAGCAGGAGATTTATTTGATGCTCCTCCTACTGAAAAAGAGTTAAGAAGAATAGATGTAGAATTAAAAAAGCTATATAAAACAAAGGTCGTAATTATAGCAGGTTCCTCTGATTATATGGCTCCTGATTCGGTGTGGTCAAATTTTGGCTTTTCATCCAATATTATTGTATTTCCGGCAGGTAAGGCTGCCAATGCTTATATTGATGACTTGAATGTATGTATCACGGGATTTAGCTATGCTAAACCGGAATATACGGAAAGAGTTCTTGAAAAGTTAAATCCGGGACGTGAGGGAGCGTACAATATTTTGCTCGGTCACGGTGGAGATGCAAATCATATGCCTTTTTCGACAGAGAGACTTGCCAGAAAGGATTTTGATTATATAGCACTTGGATATATCCATAAAGTTAAGCATATCTTAAAAAATAAGATGGCATTTTCAGGTTCTCTGGAGCCTCTTGATTATACTGAAACCGGAAAGCATGGATATATATACGGCGAAGTAGACGAAGAAGGACGTACCGGTATAACATGGGTGCCATGCAACAAGAGAAGCTATGTCAATACAACTGTTAAGCTTGACAGTGATATGAACAATAAAACTATAAATGATGTTGTTGAAAAAAAGATCCTTTCTTTGGGAAAAGAAAACATTTATAGGATTATGCTTAAGGGAAAGATTGACAGTAAGGTAGATATTGACCTAAGTATATTAAAGTCAAAGTATTATATTAATCAGATCATTAATAAAACAGAAGAGTATTATGATTTAAATAAGCTGATGCAGGAAAATCAAAACAATATTGTTGGAAAATTTATAAACACCTTATCAAATGATGATGCTTTGGAAAATGAGGACATAAGAAAAAAAGCCTTGCGTTATGGTGTTGATGCATTGGTAGAAATTGGTGGATAGGATGTACCTTAATAAATTACTGATTAAGAATTTTGGTAAATTTAATAATGAAGAACTCGTTTTAAAGCCGGGCATAAATGTAATAAGTGGAAAGAAGGATTCAGGTAAATCCACTATTAAGGATTTTATCGTATCTATGCTTTATGGCTTTTCTAATTGTGCCTTAAATGAAAAAAATAATAAATATGAGCTTTATAAACCACACGATGGCGGAGTTTATTCCGGAAAGGCGAATCTTAAGGATGATGATAAAACATACTTTGTTGAAAGAAGCTTTGCCAAAAAGAACAGTAAGACCAATGTGCTTGAATTAAATTCCGGAAGAGATATCAAGATTGAAAATGACAGCCTTGATGGAAAGATGTTTAATTGCTGCCGTGACGATTATGTTAATGGTCTTTGTATAGATAACAGGGATGATGATTATGAAGGCTATATCAAGCATGATTTTGGCAACATGATAGTATCCGGTGCTGCTTCGGTCGAGCTCAATAAAAGTATTTTTTATTTGAAGAAAAAAAGAAGTGAATTTGATACATCTGCAATAATTGATAATATTGATATTATTGATTCGGAGCTTGAGGATTTTGAGGACGCAGACGCAAGATTAAAGAGTGTCAGAAAGAAGATGCATGATGTTGAAGAAAGTCTTGCTATAGAAACTGCCAGAAGAAAAAGAGAAGCCAGAAGGCTCATTCAATCCAAACCGATTAAAACTGAGGAGGATGAAGAGGATGAGACTTCTAATGATATACTTAAGTCCGATGTAAAGGATAATGAGGGACAAGTATCGGAATTAGATAAAAAATCAATAGATGAGAAGAAATCTAAAGAGGAAAAGAAGTCAAAGAAAGATAATAATTCAGAAGATAATAATTCATCTGAAGGATCAAGCGGAACAGTTTTCCTTGATGCGGATTTACTTAAGGATTATAAGCCTGAAATAAAGCTTACCGACAGGATATGGTTTATCATTCTTACTGGATTTTTTGTAGTCGGAGTTATAGCAGCGATTGTTTATATCTTACCTTTTGATAATGCTGTAAGGCAGATATTTATCATATGTACCATTCTTTTTGTAATAGTTACAATTGTTGAAGGTCTGTATGCAAAAGGTGTGTTTGATGAAGAAATAAAAACGCCTTCAGAGGAAGAGTTTAAGCGTATTATCTATGAGCTTGAGAGAAAGACCGAAACCTATGAAGAGGTAGAGATTGATATGTCCTTTGCTAAAGAATATCTTGACAGAAGAGAGGCTTTGGCAGATGAGGAAAGAGTAATCCTTAAAGACCTTGCAAGAAGGGACGAGCTTAGGGAAGAAAAGAAGATTCAGGAGCAAAAGCTTAATAATTCCAAGAAGGAAATACATGCTATTAATCTTGCTATCAATACTATTAACGATTTAGCAAAGGATATAAGCAAGTCATACAGCTATATGATAAATAATAATATCTCGGATATTATTTCCAAGCTTACAAATAATAAATTTAATGATTTGTATATAAATGAAAACAATAAGCCGATGGTTATGAGTCAGAGCGGATATGTTGATTTTGACAGTCTTGATGATAATGATATGAGACAGATATATCTTTCTATCAGATTTGCAATTGCGAAAAGCATGCTTGATAGAAATATGCCTGTTATCCTGGATGGCATTTTTGACGGATTGGAGAACAACCTTCTTGCAAATGCCATCGATATAGTAAGAAAATTCAGTACCAGCCAGATTATTATACTTTCATCGGATTACAGGGTGGAAAACAGACTTAAGGAATTAAATACAGAATATAATTTAATTGCTCTTGATTAAGTCTAAAAGGCGCATAGGAATCTTCATACCACCGCGTCCTTTACCCATTTGGATATTAGGTTTAACTACACCATGAAAATCCGAACCACCGGATATAAGTAAATCATGATGAAGTGCGATTGAACGAAGCTTATCACTTTCGTAAGAATTATTTGAAGAGTGATAGGCTTCGATTCCTTTTAGCCCAAGCGTCTTCAAATAATCAACAAGCTCTTCAATCTGTGCATAGCCAAAATGGTATAAAAGTGGGTGCGCCAAAAATGAACATTTGGCGTATCTGGATAAAATATCCATGGCCTTTTCACAAGGCACCTGTGGCTTTGGAAGATAGTACTTGCAGCCTACACCGATGTATTTTCTGAAAGCAACCTCCTTGTCCTTGCAGATTCCTTCTTCAACTAAAACTCTGGCAAAATGAGCTCTGGTTATAACACTGTCAGGATTGCCGTGTAAAAGCTTTTCCATCGTGATATTCATACCGTCCTTTTGCATAAGCTCAACCATTTTTATATTGCGGTTTTCACGCTGCTCTTTAAGGAAATTAAGCTCTTTTTGAAGTCCTTCATTTTCATAATCTATATAAAATCCAAGTATGTGTATTTCACGTTTTTTATAATAGCAGGATACCTCTATCCCCGGAACAACCTCTAAGTCCTTATCCTTTGTATATTCCAAAATTTCAGGTATTCCGTCTACCGTATCATGGTCTGTAAGTGCGATAGCCTTAAGACCCATTCTTATAGCTTCATCTGCTACCTCGCTTGGGGTAAGGGAACCGTCTGATGCATTTGAGTGTACGTGTAAATCAATTAAGTCCATTTTTCTGCCTCCTATTTTCTTTACATTAAGTTATAATATCAAAGTTTTGAAGATAAAACAATTAAAATGATTTACATATTAAATATATTTTTGGGCATTATTTGTATTGATTATTATATAAAAAACTTGATATTATAATAATTGTTCATTATAATGTAGCGTATATGTTCAAAATCATTATAAAAGTAATAAATAATACATATTAATAACGAATTGTTTTAAACATTAAGGAGGAAGCTTTAATGAGTAAAAATAGTAATGAAGAATTAAAGTCAAAATTTACCAATATTCTTAAACTGATAATTATAGTAGCACTCGGGCTAGTGCTTATATTTTATCCGGGTCAGACGCTTGATACGGCGGTTAAAGCTTTGGGTATTGTAATTATTGTGGCAGGTGCGGTTGCATTTATCTCATCACTTACTCAGAAGGATAAAAATGCCTACGTTATGTTTCAGCTTATAGGAGCGATTATAGGAATTGTTGCGGGAATAATAGTACTTACTAATCGTGGATTGGTTATATCCATCTTCCCTGTTTTAACAGGTGTCGGTATAGCTATATACGGTGCCTTTGGAATAGCACAGGCTATGACCTTCAGAAGATTTTATACTACCGGATGGCAGGTACCGATTTTGTTTTCGTTTATCACTGTAGGTGTGGGTGTTCTTATCGCCGCAAACCCTTTCAGTACGATGAATACTATTGTAAGGATTGTGGGTATTGTCCTTGTTTATAACGGTGTAGTAGGTATTTATATGCAGCTTAACCGTAGAAAGAAGAATCTGGTTTATAATAAAAATGAGGTCATTGATGTAGAAGCTATAGATGTTGATGATGACGAGGATTAAATAATACGAAAATTGAACTGATATAAGGTTAATAATCAGTTTAAAAATGATAGTTTAGTTAGATAGAAAAGAGTTACATAATGGAAGAAGAATTAGTATTAAAAAACGAAAATGATAAAGTACCTGAAGAAAATAAAATGGGTGTTATGCCTGTAAAAAAGCTTATAGTTAGCATGTCGCTTCCTATGATGGTTTCCATGCTTGTTCAGGCACTTTATAACATAGTAGACAGTGTGTTTGTATCAAGGATTTCCGAAGAGGCTCTTACTGCGGTAACCCTTGCATTTCCTATGCAAAATATTATGTTTGCAGTTGCTTCGGGAACTGCAGTCGGTATAAATGCGCTTTTATCAAGATCCCTTGGAGAAAAGAATTTTGACAAGGCGGATGAGGCTGCCAATACAGGTATACTTCTTGAGTTTTTTAGTTATTTGTTATTTTTAATTGTCGGTCTTACATTGGCAAAGCCATTTATTATATCACAGACTGATAATGTAACTATTCAGGAATACGGTATAACCTATACTTCTATATGCTGCTGCGTTTCTCTTGGTGTATTTATGCAGATGACCTTTGAAAGACTGCTTCAGTCAACAGGAAGAACCTTTCACAGCATGATATCACAGATTACCGGTGCGGTTATCAATATGATATTTGATCCGATACTCATATTCGGTTATTTTGGTTTCCCTAAAATGGGTATCGCTGGTGCAGCTATTGCGACTGTATTTGGACAGATAACGGCATCTTGTCTCGGTGTATATATGAATGTTAAGTTTAATAAGGATATCAGATTATCCTTTAAGAAAATACTTAAGCCTAAGGCAGAGGTTGTAAAGGCGATTTATGCTGTGGGTGTGCCGTCAATTCTTATGATATCCATAGGTTCGATTATGACCTATAGCATGAATAAAATTTTAGGTAAGTTCTCAGATACGGCTACTGCTGTATTTGGTTCATACTTTAAGCTTCAAAGCTTCTTCTTTATGCCTGTATTTGGTGTGAATAATGGTGTTATACCTATACTTGCATATAATCTCGGAGCAGGTAAAAAGGATAGAATTGACGAGTCACTTAAATTTTCTCTGAAACTGGTTATATGTATAATGACTGTCGGAACGATAGTATTTGAGCTTATACCGGGACTTTTGCTTAGGGTGTTTGATGCATCAGATAATATGCTTAAAATAGGTGTGCCGGCACTTAGAATTATCGCCATACATTTTCCGATAGCCGCATGTAGCATCGTGCTTGGCTCAGTATTTCAGGCGTTTTCACAGAGTATATACTCTTTGATTGTTTCTATATGCAGACAGCTTTTGGTTTTAATTCCTGTAGCTTGGCTTTTATCACTTACCGGAAATGTCAACAATGTATGGTGGAGCTTTATTATAGCTGAGGTTGTTTCGCTTACATTTACGTTAATATTTTTCAGAAGAGTGAATAAAAAGCTTCCGATATAGCATAATAAGCATAATTACCTGTAAAGGAGTTTTTATGGAATATCTGATAACATTTTTAGAGGGAGTAATTTCTTTTATTTCACCATGTATGCTGCCTATGCTTCCCATATATTTAAGCTACTTTGCCGGAGCGGTACCGGTTAAATCGGGTTTTGAAGCAGAAACTGATGTGGCAGATGATAAAAGAAGATTTAAGACTTTGCCCGGAGCACTATTATTTGTGCTTGGATTTACGGTTGTTTTCTGTCTGATGGGAGTATTTGCAGGCTCTCTCGGTGTTCTTTTGATTAAACATCAAAGAATTGTAAATGTGATCTGTGGCATGATTGTTATAGTACTTGGATTATCCTTTATGGAGGTTTTAAGAATTCCGTTTTTAAAACAAAGACAAAATAATGTTGAAGTGAAAAGTCTTTTTTCTGCATTTCTATTTGGCGTTGTATTCTCAATAAGTGTGACGCCATGTGTAGGAAGCTTTCTTGGAGCGGCACTTATGATGGCCTCGACAGGAAGTGGAGCAGGAAAAGGATTTTTGTTGCTTTTAGTGTATTCGCTCGGAGTCGGAATACCCTTTATAATATCCGCAGTTTTGATAAATGAATTGAAAAATGTATTTGATTTTATTAAGAGACATTATAGGGTTATAAATATTATATGTGGAAGTTTTTTAATCGTTGTGGGTATAATGATGGCAATGGGATGGCTCAATAAGCTTATGGCATTATTTACGATCGGAGGTTGATTATGAATAAGTATTTAAAAACAATTTTGATAGTGCTTCTTTTGGTGGTTGTAATAGGCGGTGCAGGAATAGGATATAATTATCTTTCAAAGAATTATAAGGACAAGCAGAAGGATGAGAAGACATCTGTTGAGGCAACGACAGAGGAGGTAACAGAGGATAATATCAAAGAAAAAACGTATGATAGTACTGTCGGTCAGAGTGAAACCGAAGCTGCAACAGAAGAAGGTAATAAGGACGATAAGACTGAGGAAGGTTCAGGAAGTGATGAACAGACAGCGACTGCACCGGATTTTAAGTTCCTCAATATGGATGGGGAAGAGGTTCATCTTTCAGATTATTTCGGAAAGCCGGTTGTACTTAATTTCTGGGCGACCTGGTGTGGACCTTGCCAGATGGAGATGCCTTATTTTGATACGGCATATAAAAAGTATAGCGAGGATATAAACTTTCTTTTTATAGATTTGACCGACGGAAGCCGTGATACTGTAGAAAGTGCAAAAGCCTTTGTTGATGAGAAGGGCTTTAGTTTTCCGATAGGCTTTGATACAGAGTATGACGGAGCTTATACTTATGCGGTTTCTTCAATTCCAATGAC
>CACWQH010000043.1 GCA_902762955.1 uncultured Lachnospiraceae bacterium | reverse complement strand
ATGCCTGATCATAGTGCAGCTGTAAAGCTTGTTATAGAAAAGCTTACTGATAAAGAATTTGGTGCAATTTCTGATTTATCGGAAATCGGAGCTATAGGTCATCGTGTAGTGCATGGCGGAGAAAAATTTGCAGGTTCAGCAGTTATAGATGATGAAGTAATTAAGGCAATTGAAGAATGTTCAGAGCTTGCTCCTTTACATAACCCTGCAAATCTTATAGGAATAAGAGCCTGCAAGGAGCTTATGCCGGATGTACCACAGGTAGCAGTTTTTGATACTGCATTTCATCAGACAATGCCTGATTATGCATATATCTATGGTATCCCATATGAGTATTATGAAAAGTATAAAATAAGAAGATACGGTTTCCATGGCACAAGTCACAGCTTTGTTTCAAAGAGAACTGCTGAGCTTCTTGGTAAGGATATTAAGGAAACTAAAATCATCGTATGTCATCTCGGCGGTGGAGCAAGTATATGTGCCGTAGAGGGTGGTAAGTCAGTTGATACAACCATGGGCTTTACACCACTTGAAGGTATAACCATGGGAACAAGAAGCGGTAATATCGATCCCGCAATTATTGAATTTATTGCCAACAAAGAAAACAAAACCGTTTCTGAGGTTATGAATATTCTTAATAAAAACTCCGGAGTTTACGGAATATCCGGTAAATCAAGTGATTTCAGAGACTTGGATGAAGGAATACTTGCCGGCGATAAAAGATGTGAGATAGCAATGAATGTATTTTGTTATCAGGCAGCTAAATTCATAGGCGGATATGTCGCAGCTATGAACGGAGTAGATGCAATTGTATTTACTGCAGGTGTAGGAGAGAACAATAAAACAGCCAGAACAAGAATTTGTGAAAGACTTACTTACCTTGGAATTAAGCTTGATGATGCCCCTAACAGTCTTCGTGGTGAAGAGGTTCGTATCTCAACTGAAGACTCAAGGGTTCCTGTATATGTTGTTCCGACAAATGAAGAACTTGCTATCGCAAGAGAAACTGTTGCTTTAATATAGGATTTCAGTTTATCGGAAAAATTTGGCAAAAAAATAAAATTTTTGTTGACATTAATATACAAAGTTTGTATAATAGCCTAAGTGTGATTTTTAAAGGGAGGTGTAAGACCGTGGGAGCTATATGTCCTAAGAATAGAACTTCAAAAGCAAGAAGAGACAAGCGTAGAGCTAACTGGAAGATGAGTGTTCCTGGATTAGTTAAGTGCAGCAAGTGTGGAGAGCTTATGATGCCACATAGAGTTTGCAAGGCTTGTGGTTCATATAATAAAAAGGAAATCGTTAAGGTTGGTTAATCTTTTATTAGATTAATTTAAAGAGAGATATGAAAAGAAAAAGAGGCATTTGATTATTAATTAATCGATGCCTCTTTTTTCTTTATGTTTTCAATAATTGAAGTCTTAAATTATTGACTATTTTTGCTTGAACGGATATAATATCTTGGTATGTTTATGTTTTAAAATTAGCAGATTTGTTTGAAATTATATAATGAGGTGAATTAAAAATGGATAGAATGAAAATCACTATAGACACACTTGGTGGCGATAACGGAAGTGAGCCAATGGTTTTGGGGGTATCCGAGGCACTAAAAGCATATGATGATTTTGATATAATTTTAGTCGGTAAAGAAAAGGAGCTCAATCCTTTAATTGATAAATACGGATGCGACAAAAACAGGGTTTCTGTAATTAATTCAACTGAGGTTATAACCTGTCATGATGCACCGGTTGACGCTATCAGAAAGAAGAAGGAATCGTCGCTTGTTCTGGCCCTTAATACCGTTAAAGACGGTTCTTCACAATGCTGTATATCAGCAGGTAATTCCGGTGCGATTTTAGCCGGTGGACAATTTATAGTCGGACGTGCGAAGGGCGTTAGAAGAACACCGCTTGCACCGCTTATACCTACTAAGAAAAGTGATGCACTTCTCATAGATTGTGGCGCAAATGTAGATGCCAAGCCTGATGTACTTGTGCAGTTTGCCAAAATGGGTTCAATATATATGGAAAGCATCGTTGGAGTTAAAAATCCAAGGGTTGCTATTATAAATATTGGTGCAGAGGACGAAAAGGGTAATGCTCTGGTAAAAGAAACCATACCTCTCTTAAGAGAATGTAAGGATATTAATTTCATAGGAAGTATAGAAGCAAGAGATATCCCTGAGGGTAAGGCTGATGTTCTTGTCTGTGAAGCATTTACCGGAAATTGTCTGCTTAAATTCTTTGAGGGTGTCGGCTCGATGTTTATGAGTGAAATCAAGTCAACGCTTATGACTAATTTTAAGACTAAAATAGGTGCATTACTTATAAAGAAGACCATGAAACAGCGTTTTGCGAGATTTGCAGCCAATGATAAGGGAGGCGCACCGCTTCTCGGTCTTAAAGGACTTGTCGTAAAAATACATGGTAATTCAAAAAACACAGAGGTTAAAACAGCAATTTTCCAATGCAGAAACTTTATTAAAAACGATGTAAGCGGTAAAATTGTAACAGCCTTTGAGGGTGGCAATGATAATGAATAATTATGATGAATTAGAAAAGCAAATCGGATATATATTTAAAGATGAATCACATTTGGATATAGCTTTCACTCATAAATCTTATGCAAATGAGCTTATGATTAAAGGTCGTGAGTCCTATGAAAGATATGAATTTCTTGGAGATGCAATCCTTGAATATCTTGTGAGCAGGTATTTATTTAACGAATATAAGGATAAAGCCGAAGGAGAACTTACAAAACTTCGAGCAAGTCTTGTATGCGAGTTTACATTATCAAAGATATCCAGAGAGCTTAGTCTCGGTAAATACGGCTTTTTCAGTAAGGGCGAAAGACAATCCGGAGGAAGTAACAGAGATTCCATACTTTGCGATATGTTTGAATCATTACTTGGAGCCATATATCTTGACGGAGGTCTTGATGAGGCGGATAAATTTGTTAAAGCATTTTTATTAACTGATATTGAGCATAAAAAACTGTTTTATGATTCTAAAACAAGACTTCAGGAATATGCACAAAAGAATTCTATTTCAATTACTTATCATCCTTTACGTGAGGAAGGACCGGAGCATGATAAAACCTTTTTTGTTGAGGTTCTCGTTGGTGACCGGATAAAAGCTGAAGGAAAAGGACATTCAAGGAAAACCGCAGAACAAACGGCAGCTTTCAACGCCCTTAAAGAGATAAAAGATATATAAATCAGGCTTTAATCAGCTGATATATAATTTATGTAAGATACATTAAGAATTGGTCAGGTAGATATATATGTATTTAAAAAGTATTGAGGTATATGGATTTAAATCCTTTGCCAACAAAATTTTATTTAAATTTAATAATGGTATTACAGGAATTGTAGGACCTAACGGTTCCGGAAAGAGTAATGTTGCCGATGCTGTAAGATGGGTTCTTGGTGAGCAAAGTGCCAAGCAGCTTCGAGGTGCCAAGATGGAGGATGTTATCTTCTCCGGTACAGAACTTCGTAAACCACAGGGTTCTGCATATGTTGCAATTACGCTTGATAACAGTGACCACAGTCTTCCTATTGATTTTAATGAGGTAACTGTAGCAAGACGTGTTTATCGTTCCGGAGAAAGTGAATATCTCATAAACGGTGTCGTAAGCCGTCTTAAGGATGTCAATTCACTTTTCTTTGATACAGGTATCGGTAAGGAAGGTTATTCTATAATCGGTCAGGGTCAGATAGAAAAGATTTTAAGCGGAAAGCCGGAAGAAAGACGTGAACTTTTTGATGAAGCTGCCGGTATAGTTAAATATAAGAAAAATAAGCTTGCTACCGAAAAGTCACTGGAAAATGAAAGAGATAATCTTTCGAGAGTAAATGACATTCTTTCAGAGCTTGAAAAACAGGTTGGACCTCTTAAGGAACAGTCGGAAACCGCAAGGCGTTTTCTCATTTACAAGGATGAGCTTAAAAAGCTTGATATAAATGCATTCCTTCTTGATGTTGACAGTACCAAGGAGCAGATGTCCGAATACGAAAAGAATCTTAATATCGTTGAAGAGGATGCTGTAAGACTTCGTGGTGAGTTCGATAAGGCCAAGGAAGAATATGACCGTATTGAAAATGAGCTTTCAGGCTATAACGAAGCAATAGATGAAACTAAAAATGAAATACACGAAAAGAAGCTTTCAAATCAAAAATATGAGGGTGAAGTAAATCTTTTAAATCAGCAGATTGAATCCTATAAATCCGGTAAGACAGAGGTTTTATCACAGATAGAAAAAGGAAACGCCGATATAGAAAAATATAAGACAGAGCTTTCAACGCTCTATGAACAAAAAAGTGAGATGGATGAGAAGCTCGACAGTGCTGATGATGTGCTTGATGAGGCTACATCTTCCTATGAAGAGTTAAAGAAATCCATAGCTGATAAGGAACAGGAGATTGAAGACTCAAAAAGTGATATTATAGAATACTTAAATGAGGGTGGTACTCTTAAAGCAAAGGTTGGTCGTTATGATACTATGCTTGAGAATATCAATCTTAGAAAGAGTGAGCTCAATCATAGATTTTTAGAGCAAAAGAGCGAAGAAGAAAAATATAAGCTTGAAAAAGAAAATCTTTCTAAAAGTTTATCTTCTATGAAGGATGAGTTAAAAGAGCAAAATGAGCTTTTTGAAAAAGCCCAGCAGGATTTGGATGAAAATGCGGATAATACCGCAAAGCTTCAGGAAGAGATAAAGAATTACAACAATCAGATAGTTGCTCTTGGTTCAAAGAAAGAAGCATTAAGAAACCTTACGGAAAGATATGACGGATACGGCAACAGTATAAGAAGGGTTATGGAGCAGAAGCAGAATAATCCTAAGATTATAGGTGTCGTAGCAGATATTATAGAGGTTGACAAAAAGTACGAAACCGCTATAGAAACTGCTCTTGGCGGAAGCATACAAAATATCGTTACCGAGGATGATGCAACTGCCAAAAAGATGATAGAGTATTTAAAGACCAATAAATTTGGACGTGCTACATTTTTACCTATCAATTCTATCGTTGACAGAGGCGGTATCAATTCGGACGTAAAAAATGAAAACGGCTTTATCGGAACAGCCGCATCACTTGTAAAATGTGACAATAAATTTAATGTAATTATAAATCATTTGCTTGGAAGAATTATCGTTGTAAATAACATCGATAATGCTATGAGTATGGGACGCAAATTCAAGCAAAGCCTTAGAATTGTTACACTTGACGGTGAACTTATCAATCCGGGCGGAGCCATGACCGGTGGTGCATTTAAGAATTCATCAAATCTTCTGGGAAGAAAACGTGAGCTTGATGAAATCACCGAAGAAATTGAGAAATTAAAAAAGCTTCATAATGAGGCAGAAGCAAATGTGGCTAAGCTTATAGCTTCCCGTGATGAGCTTGTAAGAACAAAGGATGAGCTTAACAACAATATACAAAATATTAATATACGCAAAAACACCTTTGAGCTTAATTTGAACCAGACAGAAGAAAAGCTTGAGGAAATAGCCAAAGCATTTGCGGGTATCAGCAGGGAAAACAATGACCTTACCAACCAGATAAATGACATAAATGCCAATAAAGAGGAGCTTTATAACAGCAATCATGAACAGGAAAAGGCTGTTAAAGAGCTTGAGGCAAAGATTGAAAGACTTGAAAAGGAACTTGTAACAGACAAGGAAAATCTTGAGAAATCTCAGGAAAAGATTAATAAGCTTAACCTTGAATTTAATACTGTTAAGCAACAGTATGACTTTATCCTGCAAAACGTTACAAGAGTTAAGTCCGCTCAAAATGAAATAAAACAAAATGTAGAAGAACTTAAAAACAAGTTAAATTCCAGCGAAAATGAGATACTTACTCTTACCGATAAAATCGAAGAAACCAAGAAGATTCTTGAGGAAAACATTAGAATAATCGGTATTAAGGAACAAAAGCTTGTAGAATATAACGAAAAGCGAAACGCTTTAAATGAAAGCCATAAGGACTTCTTTAATAAGCGTGAAGCTTTGTCAGAGCAGATAAACGGTTTGGATAAGTCTGCATTTAAGATTAATACATCAATAGAAAAGCTTTCCGAACAAAGTGAACATCTTAATAATTATATGTGGGAGGAGTATGAGCTTACATATAATTCCGCAAAAGAATTTAAGGATGAAAAATTCACTGATGTTAAGGAGCTTAAAAGAGAAATATCAGCTATTAAAAATAAGATTAAAGAGCTTGGTCCTGTCAATGTTAATGCAATTGAGGATTATAAGTCTGTATCTGAAAGATATGAGTTTTTGAAGACTCAACATGATGATATAGTTAAGGCAGAAGCTAATCTTGTGTCAATTATAGAAGAACTTGACAGAGCCATGAAGGAGCAATTCGCTGAAAAATTCAAGGATATCAGAGTAATGTTTGCGTCGGTATTTAAGGAGCTTTTCGGTGGAGGAAAGGCAGATCTTGAGCTTGTGGATGAGGAGGATATCCTCGAAACCGGTATAAAGATTATTGCACAGCCGCCTGGAAAGAAGCTTCAGAATATGATGCAGCTTTCTGGTGGTGAAAAATCTCTAACTGCAATAGCCTTACTGTTTGCAATTCAGAGCCTTAAGCCGTCACCTTTCTGTCTTCTTGATGAGATTGAGGCAGCTCTTGATGACTCAAATGTTAAGAGATTTGCAAAGTATCTTAATAAGCTTACAAAAGATACACAGTTCATAGTTATAACCCACAGAAAGGGTACTATGGAGGCTGCAGATATCCTTTACGGAATAACTATGCAGGAAAAGGGCGTATCGACTCTTGTTTCCGTAAACATGATTGAAGGCGAACTTGATGATTAATGTTGTAAGATGACCTTGTACCTGTGATTAATTCATCGCAGGCACGCTTTCGCTACTCTCACACGCAGCGGTACTAAGCTCGAAAAGACCTCGCTAAGTACCGGCGTGTTCAAAGTACCTGCTTATGAATTATCACAGGTACAAGGTCATCGCCAAGGTTATCGAATATTGAATGTTTAATAATAACAATTTAAGATTTGAGGAGGTTTAATATGTTTGGATTTGGAAAAAAGAAAAAAGAGTCGGAAGAAAATGTTATAAATGATTATGATTTGTTAAATAGTAATATTGATACCGAGGAAGTTTATGATGATTTTGGTAATCCGAAATATTTGAAAGACGGTGAGGATTCGTTTTTAAACGGTACGGATGATGGAGAGGATATTCCTGATGAATATCTTGCAGATGATGAAGAGGTTGTTACAGAAGAATACCATCCGGAAGTTTCAATAAATGATGATAGTGAAAATTCGGATATGATTTCGGAAGAGCCGGAAAAGAAAAAAGGCTTTTTTGCAAGATTAAAAGAGGGATTAACCAAGTCCAGAAACAGCTTTGCGGAGAGCTTTGCCAATCTTTTTAAGGCAAATGAAATTGACGATGATTTCTATGATGAGCTTGAAGAAACCCTTGTTATGGCGGATCTTGGTGTTGAGACCACAGAAAGAATCATCGATGACTTAAAGGTTAAGGTTAAGGAGCAGAAGATTAAAGAGGCTGAGGCTTGCAAGCAGCTTATCGTCAATATTATAAGAGACCAGATGTCCGTTGATGATACAGCTTATGATTTTGAGGATAAGAAGACTGTTGTACTTGTAATCGGTGTAAACGGTGTTGGTAAGACTACCTCCATCGGAAAGCTTGCCGCACAGTATAAAAAGCGTGGTAAAAAGGTTCTTATGGCTGCTGCGGATACCTTTAGGGCTGCCGCTATAGATCAGCTTAAAACATGGTCAAATCGTGCAGGCGTAGATATAATTGCACAGGGTGAGGGAGCCGACCCATCTGCTGTTGTTTATGATGCTGTATCTGCCGCAAAGTCAAGAAATACGGATATTCTTCTTATAGACACTGCCGGAAGACTTCACAACAAGAAGAATCTTATGGATGAGCTTGGCAAGATGAGAAGAGTTATATCAAGAGAGTATCCGGAAGCCAATGTTGAGTCTTTGATTGTTCTTGACGGAACTACAGGTCAAAATGCCTTGGAGCAGGCAAGACAATTTAGCTCGGTTACTGAGATAAACGGTATTATAATAACAAAGCTTGACGGAACTGCAAAGGGCGGTATAGCTATTGCAATTCAATCCGAATTAAACGTTCCTGTTAAATACATAGGAATCGGTGAGCAGGTGGATGATTTACAAAGATTTGATCCTACAAACTATGTAAATGCATTGTTTGCGGATTTTGATATCAAATCAGATATAGAGATTATTGTTGACAGTGATATTGAAAAAATAAAAAACGATGATGATCTATTTGACGTATAAAAAAATCATCAATAAACAGCTTAAAATTGATATATTGGAATTAACATGATATATGATTCATAAGGAGATGTAATAATGACACTTGATAAATTTGAAAAAGCATATGAGATAGTAAGCAAGGTGGTTCATCCGACACCGCTTATTGAAAGCGATTTTTTCTCACAGCAATGTGGTAACAAGGTTTATCTTAAACCTGAAAATATGCAGCTTACAGGAGCTTATAAGATAAGAGGAGCGTACTACAAAATAAGTACTCTTACCGATGAGGAAAGAGAAAGAGGACTTATAACCGCATCAGCAGGTAATCATGCCCAGGGCGTTGCCTATGCAGCAAAGGCTTACGGTGTTAAGGCTACTATTGTTATGCCTACAACAACTCCTCTTATAAAGGTAAACAGAACCAAGTCCTATGGTGCAGAGGTTGTTTTATACGGTGAGGTATATGATGAGTCCTGCCAATATGCTCTTAAATTAGCAGAGGAAAAGGGCTATACCTTTGTTCATCCGTTTGATGATTTGGATGTAGCAACAGGTCAGAGTACTGTAGCTATGGAGATTATAAAGGAGCTTCCTTTTGCGGATATTATACTTGTACCTGTAGGTGGTGGCGGACTTGCAACAGGAGTTTCAACCCTTGCTAAGACTCTTAATCCCAATATTAAGGTTATAGGTGTTGAGCCACAGGGTGCTGCCTGTCTTAAGGTGTCATTGATTAACGGAGAGGTAACAACCCTTGATGTGGTTGATACAATTGCAGACGGTACTGCAGTTAAGACTCCGGGGACTAAGATATTCCCATATCTTAAAGAAAATCTTGATGACATAATTACAGTTGAGGACAGTGAGCTTATAGTTGCCTTTCTTGATATGCTTGAAAACCATAAGATGCTTGTTGAAAACAGCGGTCTGCTTACGGTTGCGGCACTTAAGCATCTTGAACCTAAGGGACAGAAGGTTGTAAGTATATTAAGCGGTGGAAATATGGATGTTATTACATTTTCATCTGTTGTTCAGCATGGACTTATCGCAAGAAGCAGAATATTTAATGTATCGGTTCTTCTTCCTGATAAGCCGGGTGAACTCCAAAATGTTGCCGGTGTAATAGCTGACTTAAAGGGAAATATTATAAAGCTTGAACATAACCAGTTTGTAACCATAAATCGTAATTCTGCTGTTGAGCTTGTAATTACAATCGAGGCATTTGGCCCTGAACATAAGGAGCAGATTCTTAATGAGCTTAATGACAGAGGCTACAGACCTATAGAAAAGAAACCAAAGGCGATTTTTTAAATGATTTTTATTGCGGTTGATGTCGGAACTACAAATATTGATATGGCTTTTTTGAATACAGATAAGGATTGTGATTTTTTTCAAAAAAGTTTTCATAACAGGCAGTCTCTTTACGGAAGTGATGTTATTAACAGAATTAATACCGTTAAAAGAGACAAGTCTTTTATTGCCAAATTAAAGGAATTGGCGGTTTCTGATATTCTTGCTGCGATAGATGAATATTTATCGATTAATAATTGCGACGTAAATGATATAACCAAGCTTTGCTTATCCGGAAACACAACCATGATAAGCCTTTTACTGGAATATGATGTAAGTAAAATGGGTGAAAGTCCATATCCGACGGTTCTTGATAAAACAGTTGTTAAAAAGTCTCACGAGCTTTTCGGAAAAGAATGCCGATTTGATTGTGATGTTATACTTACAGGCTGTGTAAGTGCATTTATAGGCGGAGACATACTTTCAGGACTTATTTTTCTTGATAAAATTAATTCATTTCTTGATAACACAAAGGTCAATCTTCTGATAGACCTTGGAACAAACGGAGAGATGGTTCTTAATTATAAAGGAAAGCTTTTGGCTGCATCCGCTGCATGCGGTCCGGCATTTGAGGCAAGTCTTAAAATACAGGGTGTTTACGGTGCATCAGGCATAAGTGCTCTGGTTGCACTTATTAATAGCGGTAAGCTTTCAAAGGATGGATGTCTTAGTGATGAATATATCGAAAACGGAATCCGCGTTCATAATATATTAATTACATCAGATATCATCAGGGAAATACTTCTTGCAAAGGCAGCAATTGCCTCATGCATAGAAAGCTTATATAAAAAAACAGGAATTGATTATGAAATGACGGATAATGTATATATTTCCGGAGGCTTCGGAAGCTTTCTGAAAATCGATGATGCCGTTATGCTTGGCATTATTCCTAAAGCTTTTGGAGAAAAGGCTCATCAAACAGGTAATACATCACTTAGGGGTGCCGAGCAAATCCTTATTGATGATAAGCTGATAGATAAGGTTGATTTATTGAGTGAACAAATAGAGGTATTACTTCTTGCTGACGAAGACGGATATAATGAAAGCCTTATAAATAATATGTTTTTTACTATGGTGATATAATGAAAATGATGACAATTGCAAGTGGCAGTAGTGGAAACTGTACATTTGTAGGTACTGACAATACATCAATTCTGGTTGATGTAGGTGTAAGTAAAAAGAAAATTGAAGATGGTCTTAATCAGATTGACCTAACACTAAAGGATATGGATGGCATATTGATAACTCATGAACATATCGATCATGTTAAGGCAGTCGGTGTTATTTCGAGAAAATACGGAATACCGTTATATGCTACATATGAAACCTGTTGTGAAATAGCTTCAATGCCAACATTGGGAGACTTTGACAGAGGTCTTTTAAATCCTATAAATGTTGATGAGCTTTTTGGCATAGGTGATATAAGGGTTGAAGCTCATTCGATATGGCATGATGCGGTTGATCCCGTGTGCTACTGCCTTTACGGAGATGGGAAAAAGGTTTCGATAGCAACAGACCTTGGAGATTACGATGATTATATTATCGATGCCTTAAAGGATTCCGATGGTCTTCTGGTAGAAGCTAATCATGATGTCAGAATGCTGGAGTGCGGCAGTTATCCGTATCATCTAAAACAGAGGATACTCGGTAAAAGAGGACATCTTTCAAATGAAGCTGGAGGAAGACTTCTTAATTCTCTCCTAAATGATCATGTAAAGGTTTCGTTTTTGGGACATTTAAGCAAAGAAAATAATTATCCGGATCTTGCTTACGAAACCGTTAAGCTTGAGATAACGGATAATCCATATACAAATGATGTAAGAGATTTTAATCTGCGCGTAGCAGACAGAGATAATGCAAGTGATTTAATAGTATTATAAATATAACTTTAGACCAGCTGGTTTTGGTTTAATTATGGGAGGAAAACAAAATGAAAAAAACAATTATTACCGTGCTTGGAAAGGATAAGGTTGGTATTATAGCAAAGGTTTGTGTGTATCTTTCGCAAAATAATATCAATATACTTGATATAGCCCAGACCATAGTCGACGGTTATTTCAACATGATGATGGTTGTAGACATAGCAGCTGCATCAAAGGACCAGAGCAGAATCAATGAGGAGCTCGGTGATTTAGGTAAAGAAATCGGAGTTCAGATAAGAGCACAAAGTGAAGAAATATTCAATATGATGCACAGATTATAATTAAAGTATATGAATCTCAGACTGTTTATAAAATGTGCTAAGTATTGCGTTAAGCGATAGCGTGCAATACGAGTACATTTTTATAAACAGTCTGAGATTCAAATAACGGCAAGGAGCATATTATGATTGGTATAAATGAAGTAATTGAAACAAATGAAATGATTCACAAATTAAATCTTGATGTCAGAACCATCACCATGGGCATAAGTCTTCTTGATTGCATTGGTGCTGATGTAAAAGAAACCTGTGATAAAATATATGATAAAATTACAAGCTCAGCAAAGGATTTGGTTAAGGTAGGAAATGAAATTGCTGACAAATACGGTATTCCTATTGTAAACAAAAGAATATCCGTTACACCTATTGCATTGGTTGGCGGCTCGGTTTGTAAATCGGAGGAGGATTTTATAGATATTGCAAAAAAACTTGATGAGGCGGCGACAACATGCGGAGTTAATTTTATAGGTGGATATTCTGCCCTTGTATCAAAGGGCATGACAAGGGCTGATGAGCTTTTAATTCGTTCCATACCTAAGGCACTTGCATGTACATCAAGGGTATGCAGCTCGGTGAATACAGGTTCGACCAAAACCGGTATCAATATGGACGCCGTAAAGCTGCTTGGCGAAATAATTCTCGAAACCGCCGAGCTTACTAAAGATGCCGATTCTATCGGTTGTGCAAAGTTTGTTGTATTTTGTAATGCTCCTGATGATAATCCGTTTATGGCAGGAGCATTTCACGGAGTTACCGAAGCGGACAGAATCATAAATGTCGGTGTAAGCGGACCGGGCGTTGTAAAGGCAGCCATCGAACATGCCAGAGGTGAAAATTTTGAAGTGCTTTGTGAGACTATAAAAAAGACAGCCTTTAAGATAACCAGAGTCGGACAGTTGGTTGCTAAGGAAGCATCGGAAAGACTTGGGGTGCCTTTTGGGATAATTGATTTATCCCTTGCACCTACTCCTGCAGTCGGAGACAGTGTAGGAGAGATATTAGAGGAGATTGGACTTGAATATGCCGGAGCACCTGGTACTACGGCTGCTCTTGCCATGTTGAATGATCAGGTTAAAAAAGGTGGCGTTATGGCTTCATCATATGTCGGCGGCCTAAGCGGTGCATTTATCCCTGTCAGTGAGGACCAGCGTATGATAGATGCTGTTGCCGCAGGTGCTCTTTCTCTTGAAAAGCTTGAAGCTATGACCTGTGTGTGCTCTGTAGGTCTTGATATGATTGCTATACCGGGAGACACTAAAGCAACAACTATTTCCGGTATAATAGCTGACGAAATGGCACTTGGTATGGTAAACCAGAAGACTACTGCAGTAAGACTTATACCTGTAATCGGTAAAACCGTAGGTGATAAGGCTGAGTTTGGTGGTTTGCTTGGCTATGCCCCTATAATGCCTGTAAATCAGTATGCCTGTGATGCATTTATTAATCGTGGCGGAAGAATTCCTGCTCCAATTCACAGCTTTAAGAATTAATATTCCGATATAAATATTTTTATAATAAAAGGATAAGTAATAATGGGTAAGCTTGCGTTAAAAGAACGTATATTGATGAATATCGAAAAGCCTGCAAGATATATAGGCAATGAAGTTAATATTGTAAAAAAGGATTTAGATGACATAGATATCAGATTTGCCATCTGTTTTCCTGATGTATACGAGATCGGCATGTCTTATCTTGGAATTCAGATTCTTTATGATTTTTTTAACAGAAGAAATGGCACCTATTGTGAACGTGTCTATAGTCCGTGGCCTGATTTGGACGCGATAATGAGAAAAGAGGATATTCCTCTTTTTTCTCTTGAAACGCAATCACCTATATCTGATTTTGACTGGCTGGGTATAACCATTCAGTACGAGATGTGCTATACCAATATACTGCAGGTGCTCGAGCTTTCTAAGATACCTATATGGGCAAAGGACAGAAAAAAAGGAGATACACTTGTTATCGGCGGAGGTCCGTGTACTGTAAATCCCGAGCCTCTTTCTGACTTTTTTGACATGTTTTATATAGGTGAGGGTGAAGCATCCTACAATGAATTACTTGATTTGTATAAAATATACAAGGAAAGTGATATGACTAAAGAAGATTTCTTAAGAAAGGCTGCCAATATCCCAGGCATATATGTTCCGTCCTTATATAATGTTATCTACAAGGAGGATGGTACGGTTTCAGAGATTAATCCTATATATGATGATATTCCTAAAACAATAAAATGGCAGGCTGTCATGGATTTTAATGATGTTCCGTATCCGATGAAGCCCGTTGTACCATATATCAGAGCAACCCAGGACAGGGTTACTCTTGAAATAATGCGCGGATGTATAAGAGGCTGCCGTTTTTGTCAGGCAGGTATGATTTACAGACCAACCAGACAAAAGAATGTCGATATGCTAAAAAAATACGCACGCATAATGCTTGATAATACCGGATATGAAGAAATATCCTTAAGCTCATTAAGCTCGAGCGATTACGAAAAACTTGACGAGCTTTTAAGCTTTCTGATTGAGCTTCGAGATAATGACCATGTAAATGTTTCGCTTCCTTCACTGCGTATCGATGCATTTTCCCTTGATGTTATGAGCAAGGTTCAGGATATAAAAAAGAGTTCCCTGACATTTGCTGCAGAAGCGGGTACACAGAGACTTCGTGATGTTATTAATAAGGGTATAACCGAGGAAAACCTTCTTAACGGAAGCAGAGATGCTTTTTTAGGTGGCTGGAATAAGGTAAAGCTATATTTTATGATGGGACTTCCTACCGAAACCGATGATGATTTACTTGGTATAGCCGAGCTGGCAGAAAAAATATCAGAGGTTTATTATGAGACTCTTCCTAAGGAAAAAAGAAACGGAAGAGTAATGATCAATGCCTCTTCTTCATATTTTGTTCCTAAGCCTTTTACTCCATTTCAGTGGGCACCTATGATAAGACCTGAGGAGTTTACCAGACGTGCATATTTTGTTAAGGATGCTTTTGCAAGACAATTAAATAAAAAAAGCCTTAAGTTTTCGTATCATGATGCTGATATAACTGTACTTGAAGGTGTATTTGCCAGAGGTGACAGAAGACTTGGCAAGCTGATATATGATGTATATAAGAAGGGGGCTATATATGATGCCTGGACAGAATTTTTTGATATAGAAAGATATAAGGAGGCATTTTCCGAAAATAATATTGATATAGATTTTTATATTACAAGAAAAAGAGCTGATGACGAAATATTTCCCTGGGAGCATATAGATGTCGGTGTTTCAAAAAAATTTCTTCTTAAAGAATGGCATAATGCTAAGGCAGGCGTCGTTACACCAAACTGTCGTATGAAATGTTCCGGCTGCGGTGCGGCCGTCTATAAAGGAGGTGTCTGCTTTGAAGCTAAGAATCAAGTATGAAAAAACAGGTGTTCTTAGATTTATCGGACATCTGGATATTATGCGTCTTTTTCAAAAAGCCATAAGAAGAGCCAAACTCGATGTGGCGTATTCTAAAGGTTTTTCGCCGCATCAGATTATATCCTTTGCTGCACCCATGCCTCTTGGTATGACTTCTGAGGGTGAGTATTTTGACGGAGAATTTAATTCGGTTACATCTGCTGAGGATATGATGAACAGATTAAATGCTGTTCTTCCTGAAGGAGTTAAGGTTCATGACATTGTGTTATTAGATGATAAGGCAAAGCCTTCAATGGCTATTGTTTCAGCCTCCGATTATTACATTTACAAGAACGAAGAGTGCGAAAATGATACATTGGATATACTTAATCAATCAATTGATTTAATGATGTCAAAACCGGCTGTTGAAATTATAAAAAAGACGAAATCAAAGGAAGAATTGTCAGATATTAAGCCTCTTATATATGATATAAAGCCTTACAAGGAAGGCATATATATGCTGCTTGCTTCCGGCAGCAAGGATAATTTGAAACCGGAGCTTGTAATAGAAGCACTTTGTAAAGAAGCAGGTGTTTTTTACAACCGATATGATTACATGATTCACCGAATCGAGACATACATGGGCGAACGTGATAAATTGGAATCACTATCATGTGAAGGAGAAAGATTTTAAACGTGAATAAATTTATAGTTATTGATAATAAAAATTTAAAGCTCGGATACTATTTTGAGGACAACAAGCTTTCTGATATCAGATGTTATGAGGAAGGCTCGATCCTTGGTAATATTTACGTAGGAAGAGTATCTAATATTCTTAATAATATAAATGCTGTTTTTATCGATATAATGCCCGGACTTAGCTGTTATATGTCCCTTGAAGATTATAAGGGAGAAAACAAGCTTAAAATGGGCGATATTTTACCGGTTCAGATATCCAAGGACAGTATAAAAACAAAGCAGCCAAGTGTTACAACCGATATAAGCTTAACCGGTGAATATGTAATTATTCATTCTGACAGTACGGTTGGAGTTTCATCAAAGATAAAGGATAATCAGGTTCGCGATAATTTAAAGGCATTATTTAAGGAAGTCCTTTCAGATTTTGAAGCAGAAAAAAAATGTAAGGATATAACTTATGGTGCTGTTATAAGAACAAAGGCTGCCGACAGTGAAAATGTTTCAACACAGGATATAAAAAAAGAGATGCTTGAATTACTAAAAAAGCTGGATGATATGCTTAGTAAGGCTGCGTTTATGTCAGCTTATTCAGTAATTTATAAAAATGAAGCTGCATATCTTAAGGATATGTGTATTTTTTCCAAGCATCCGGAATGTGAGGTTATAACAGATTCGCCGGAAATCTATAATGAATTTACCAATACCTATAATACCGAAATCAAGCTTTATAACGATGAAATGATCAGTCTTACGAATCTATATAATCTTAAATCGCTTACTGAAAAGGCATTATCAAAAAGAGCATATCTTAAATCCGGTGCTTACCTTGTTATAGAGCATACTGAAGCTATGACAGTAATAGATGTAAACAGCGGTAAAGCGATTAAAGGAAGAAATTCAGAGGAAAATATATATAAAATCAATTGCGAAGCTGCAATGGAAATCGCAAGACAGCTTAAGCTAAGAAATATATCCGGTATAATTATCGTGGATTTTATCAGTATGAAAAATGAGAGTTTAAATCAAAATCTGTTAAATGAATTAAAGGATTTTACAAAAAATGATTTTATACCTGTAAATGTTATAGACATTACAAGACTTGGTCTTGTTGAATTAACAAGAAAGAAGGTAAGAAAGCCTCTTCATGAGATGGCACATTTAATAAAATATTAAGAAAAAATTAGATTATTTTTAGCTAAATATCAATTGATTTAATTATATAATGGTTCTATAATGTAACCCACGCAGGATATATTAATTATATTTTGCAATAATGACCTTGATTGGTATACTCGATTTAATATTATGATTATTGAAAGGAATACACAGCTATTAATTGTGTAATTAGATTGATATGACTAAGGAAGAAGAACTTAGACAATTAGAAGAATTAAGACGTATACAGGCCGAAGAAAAAAAGAAAATACAGATGGAAAATTACAATTATCTGGAGGATAGTGCTTTTATTGAGGATGCTTACGAGGACAGTGCATTTTCAAATTTTTCCGACTCGACAGAAGTCAAACAGCCTCAGTATATACAAAATCCTATATCTAACCAGCAGTCTGTGGGACAGCCACAGTATAGACAGCAGTATCAACAACCTGTGCAGCAACCGCAGCAAAGACAGCAATATCAACAACCTGTACAGCGGCCACAGCATAGGCAGCAATATCAACAGCCTGTACAGCAGCCGCAGCAAAGACAACAGTATCAACAGCCTGTGGGACAGCCACAGCAAAGACAACAGTATCAACAGCCTGTAGGACAGCCACAGCAAAGGCAACAGTATCAACAGCCTGTACAGCAAAAACAACCGAAAAAACAACAGCTTCAAAGACCTGCTGTACAACAGGAACAGCCTAAAAAGCGCAAGAAGAAGCATCCTTTATTAAAAACATTTATTATATTTCTTATTTTAATAATAGGTATATGCGGTTTGGGAATAGGTCTTGCCGTTAAATCTCTTAACAAGATGGAGCGCGTTGAGACCGAAGTCTCCAAGAGGGGTGGTAATTTCCACGGAGATGTATATAATATTCTTCTTATAGGTCAGGATGCCAGAGAAGGACAGGGTATGCAAAGAGCTGATACCATAATATTATGTACAATAAACAAAAAGACTCATACCGTAACACTTACTTCGATAATGAGAGACATGTATGTCAATATTCCGGGATATGGCGGAAACAGAATCAATGCCGCATTTGCTTTTGGCGGAATTGATTTACTTGACCAAACAATCGAAGAAAACCTCGGTATAAAAATCGACGGAAACGCTCTTGTAGACTTTGGAGGATTTATGGAGGCCATGACCTCTGTAGGTAATCTGGATATCGAATTAACAGCCGAAGAAGCCGCATATCTCAATGAGCATCCGGAGCTTGGAACAACCGATGAGGTTGCCGTTGAAACCTGGAATTTGCATGAAGGTGTAAATAATCTTACTCCGGGACAGGTTCTTGGTTATTCAAGGATAAGACATGTAGGTAATTCTGATTGGGACAGAACAAACAGACAAAGAACAGTTATTATGGCTGTAATAGATAAGATAAAACACGGACATCTTCTTAAAGGCTTTAAGGTCTTAGACGGAGTTGCTCCGCATATTGTAACTGATATTACTACAATGAATATTTTAAAAGCCGGTTTTGCATATGTAAGATGTGCCGGAAGCGGTATGAACAGCTTTTATCTTCCTGCCGAAGGAACTTATCAGGCAACATATGTTGATGGAATGGCTGTTCTTTTACCCGATATAGAAGCAAACAAGCAGGTACTCCAGCAGTATATGCAGGGTATAGATCCCGCAGCACAATAAAATAAATAATTTTCTTGACATTTATTTTACATAATGTTATATTGTTTGAGTGTGCCGCACAGGAAGGTAGAAGTATGCCCGTTTTTAAAGGCATCACCGTAACTGGCGAGTAATGATAATAGGAGGTAACCATATGTACGCAATTATAGCAACAGGCGGAAAGCAGTACAAGGTAGCTGAAGGAGATATCATTAATGTAGAAAAGCTTGGCGCAAAGGAAGGCGACGAAGTTACATTTGATGTAGTTGCAGTTAATAACGACAAAGATATGCTTTGCGGTGAAGCTTGCAAAAAATCTTCAGTAAAGGCAACTGTTCTTGGCGAAGGCAAGGGCAAGAAGGTTGTTGTATACAAGTACAAGAGAAAGTCCGGCTATCATAAGAAGCAGGGACACAGACAGCCATTTACTAAGGTTGAGATCAAAGCAATCAATGCTTAATTAGAAAATTATGATTAAAGCGATATTTTATAGGGATTCAGATGAAATATATAAAGGTTTTTGCGTAAAAGGACATGCAATGTTTGGAAAATACGGTAAGGATATTGTATGTTCAGCAGTTTCAACACTTGTTATGAATACAGTTAATTCAATTGAAAACCTTACTGAAGTCAAGTTTGAAATTGATAAGAATGAATCCGGAATACTTAAATTTAAATTCACATCTGAACCTGATGAAAAAGGACAATTGTTACTTGAATCTCTGGTTATCGGAATAATAGGTATCCATGAAGAATATGGTAACAAATATTTGCAAGTATACTTCAAGGAGGTGTAAATATGTTAAGATATGATTTACAGTTCTTTGCTCATAAGAAGGGTGTTGGTTCTACTAAGAACGGACGTGATTCAGAGTCTAAGAGACTTGGAGCAAAGAGAGCAGACGGTCAATTTGTAAAAGCCGGTAATATATTATACAGACAGCGTGGAACTAAGATTCACCCTGGTGTGAATGTTGGACGCGGTGGTGACGATACTTTATTCGCACTTGTTGACGGTATCGTACGTTTTGAGAGAAAGGGTAGAGACAAGAAGCAGGTTTCAATCTATCCGGTTTCAACAGAAAACTAGTATTTAAAAGCCGGGATATTTTATCTCGGCTTTATTACTTTATAGGAATAATATTTAATGATTTATATTGTATCATTATAAACGGAGGTTGTTATGTTCGCTGACAGAGCAAAAATATTTATAAAATCAGGCAAGGGCGGAGATGGTCACGTTTCCTTCCGTCGTGAGCTTTATGTGCCTAACGGCGGACCGGACGGCGGAGACGGCGGTAAAGGCGGTGATGTTGTCTTTGTTGTTGACCCCGGATTAAATACACTTACGGATTTCAGACATATTAGAAAATATAAGGCACAGGACGGTGAAGAAGGCGGAAAGAAAAACTGTCACGGTGCCGATGGCGAGGATGTTATACTCAAGGTTCCTGCCGGAACTGTAATAAAAGACGCTGAAACAGGCAAGGTTATACTTGATATGTCCAATAAAACCGAACCTGTGGTATTGTTAAAGGGCGGCAGAGGCGGAAAGGGAAACAGACACTATGTAACTTCCGTTATGCAGGCACCTAAATATGCACAGCCCGGACAGTCTGCAAAAGAAATGTGGGTAACACTTGAGTTAAAGGTAATAGCAGACGTAGGACTCGTAGGCTTTCCAAATGTCGGTAAATCCACATTTTTATCAAGAGTTACAAATGCGAAGCCAAAGATTGCCAATTATCATTTCACAACCTTAAATCCTAATCTTGGTGTTGTTGATTTGGATGATAATAATGGATTTGTTATCGCGGATATCCCCGGCATAATAGAAGGTGCATCAGAGGGTGTCGGTCTTGGCTTTGAGTTTTTACGGCATATTGAAAGAACCAAGGTTTTGATTCATATGGTTGATGCAGCATCAACCGAAGGAAGAGACCCTATAGTTGATATAGAAACCATAAACAATGAATTATCTACCTACAATAAGGATCTTCCAAACAGACCTCAGGTAATTGCTGCCAATAAATGCGATGCACTTTTTGGTGATGATTATGAAACAGTGATAAGCATGCTTAAAGATGAATACGAGCCAAAGGGAATAAAGGTATTTCCTATATCAGCAGTTTCCGGAAAGGGCTTAAAGGAACTTCTTTGGTATGTAAACGACCTGGTTAAGAAATCCGAGGTTGATGTTGTTGAATTCGAACCTGAAATGGAGATAGATTTCCCTGATAATCCGGAGCTTCCGTTTGAGGTATGGAAGGATGAAGACGGATTTTATCGTGTTGAAGGCCCACGTATAGAAAGAATGCTCGGATATACCAATCTTGAATCCGAAAAGGGCTTTGCATTTTTCCAGAACTTCCTTAAGGATAACGGTATACTTGATAAGCTTGAGGAATTGGGAATAAACGAAGGCGACACAGTCAGATTATACGGACTTGAATTTGATTATTATAAGTAATAAACGGAGGATTAATATGACAAGCAAGCAAAGAGCTTATCTTAAAGGTCTGGCAATGAATTTGGACCCTGTAATTAACATTGGAAAATCAAGTCTTACACCTGAGGTTACCAATGCTATAGATGAGGCTTTTAATAAGAGAGAGCTTATAAAAATAGGTGTTTTAAAAAACTGTCTTGATGATCCAAAGGCTATAGCCGGTGCAGTTGCAGAAAGAACACATAGTCAGGTTGTCTGTGTGATCGGAAAAAAGATTGTTTTATATAAGCCGGATAAAAAGGAGCCAAAAATCATTTTACCATAGAATATTTCGAGGATTATATGAATAAAAAATCAGTTTTCTTAAAATATAATTGTATAGGAATACTTGGAGGAACCTTTAATCCTATTCATAAAGGGCATATAATGCTTGCCGAAAGGGCAATCAAACAGTTTCCTGATATAGAAAGAGTTTTAATTATGCCAAACAATAAACCGGCATATAAAGGAAACAATGAAATTATCAGTCCGGACGAACGCATAAAAATGTTAAAGCTGGCTGTATCATCTCTTGATTTTGCTGAAATTTCTGATATAGAAATTAAACGCGGCGGCATAACCTACAGCTATGATACATTTAAGGAAATATATACTATAAATCCGGATATTAAGATATATTTTATAGTCGGTTCCGATTCTTTATTTACCATAAATAAATGGCATAAATATGAAGATGTTTTAAAAATGTGCACCTTACTTGTTGCAAAAAGAGAAAGCGGATTTGATGAGATGCGCATATATGCCGAGAAATTAAAAAAAGATGTACCTGATGCCAAAATAGAATTTATCAATTCACCCAATATGGATGTTTCATCCTCTGCCATCAGGAAATACCTTAACAGATTTTCTGATAATAAAAAAGCTGAATCAATTGTTAAAGTTAATAATTATCTTGAAAAAAGAGTTCCTGAAGGTGTAAAAAAATACATTTTGGAAAACAGACTATATATGGATTAAAAACGACTCTATGGAGAACAGACTATGAATAAAGAAAAAATTGTACAGAAATTAAAAGAGAAAATAAGTGACAAGCGATATGAGCATTCTGTTGGTGTTGCTTATACAGCAGCCTGTATGGCTATGGTTTACGGAGCTGATGTGGAAGCAGCAAGAACAGCAGGTCTTTTACATGATTGTGCAAAGGGACTGTCAACCAAGGACAAGCTTGAAAAAGCAAGGAAATATGGTCTGCCTGTTAATAAATACGAGGAGAGCCATCCTGAAATGCTTCATGCAAAGCTCGGTGCTTATTATGCAAGATATAAGTTTGATATAACAGATGAAGATATACTAAATGCCATAACCTGGCATACAACCGGAAGACCTAATATGTCACTCCTTGAAAAAATAATTTTTGTAGCTGATTATATAGAACCAAACAGGAAAATGATAAAGGATATGGAAGAGATAAGACACGAAGCATTTACTGATTTGGACAAAAGCGTTGTTCATATATTAAAAAACACCATAGAATATCTTGAAAACAGCATGGATGATATGGACTATATGACAAAGATGACCTATGACTATTATGTCAATAAATAACACTGATATGAGGAGCGTTTTATGAATTCAAAGGAAATGGTTAAAGTTGCCTATAATGCA
>CACWQH010000042.1 GCA_902762955.1 uncultured Lachnospiraceae bacterium | reverse complement strand
GGATAATACCAGCCTTTTTGGTGTGCGTAAAAATGTAACATAAAAAACTATTTAAAACCTGCTCAAAAGTACTTGACTTTTGTTAGCAGGTTTTTATGCAAAAAAAGAAAAATTATTAAAATTTGTTTAATTTTGTAAAAATATGGTGCATTATACCACATTTCGTGGTATACTATCATAGATTAAGTATTATTTGAGTTTACATAATTATTATGACGAGATTTATACGTAGTTGGATAATAAAGCATTTTGGATAAAAATGGAGCAATTTATGTTTAAGATAAGAAAAAGCAAAATCATATACATTCTTTTGACCATGGTACTGTTGGTCAATGTCTTATATTTCGGACAAGTTAAAAATCTTATAGTTCATGCAGAGACAACAGCTGAAATAAATGAAGGAGTTACAAACGTTAATTTTAGGGTAGAGCCTAACGGTAATGCAGTCACCGATGAAAACGGTAAGGGCATAAAGCTTAACGGTGGTCAGGAGCTTACCCTGCTTGACACTACCAATTCGGCATGGTACAAGGTTTCGGTTGTTTACAATGGCGCGACTTATACAGGATATGTATCTTCACAGTTTGTTACGATAAAAAATGGTTCGACGGGAGCTGCCGATACAGGAAGTAGTGAAGCAGATGAATCATTATCGGAGACAGACAGTCAGCTTGGTGCTTCATCAGATGCTGACTTTGAAGCACAGCTTTCTGCTGAAGGATTTCCGGAGAGTTATAAGGTGCTTTTAAGGGATATACATGCAATCCATCCAACCTGGCAGTTTAAGGCAGTACAGACCGGAATTGATTGGAGTACACTTATAGCAAATGAAGTAAATAAACAGGGCCAGATTAAGAACCTTATATACGGTGCATCATCAGCTCCTCATTATAATTGGAGAAGTATCACGGTAGGTTATAATCCTGCAACCAATACATGGTCACCATACGACGGAACAATATGGTTTGCTGCATCTGATGAGCTTGTAAAATATTATATTGATCCACGTACATATCTTTATGAAAATTACGTATTTGTTTTCGAAAGCCTCTCATATCAGGAGGGTGTTCAAAATAAAACCGGTGTTGAAGCTATTTTGAGCGGTTCATTTATGGCAAATGCAACCCCGCCGGGAGAGACTAAACAGTATTCGGATATTATCCTTGAGGCTGCAGCACAAAGTGGAGTAAGCCCATATCATCTGGCATCAAGAATCAAATTGGAGATGGGGAATACAGGTGGTGTGGCAGCAAAGGGAACAAGCACCACTTATCCGGGCATTTATAATTATTTTAATATAGGAGCTTTTGATACTGCAAACGGTTCTCCTGTAGAAAAAGGATTATATTGGGCATCACAGACCGGCAGTTACGGAAGACCTTGGGATTCGGTTTCCAAGAGTATCATAGGAGGTGCTCAATATCTGGGTGCGTCTTATATCCAAAGAGGTCAGGATACTCTTTACACACAGAAGTTTAATGTTACATATACCGGTAATTTATTTAATCACCAGTATATGTCCAATATTCAGTCGCCAACAACTGAAAGCCAGACAAACTATAGAGCATATAAGGCCAATAATCTGCTGGATTCAACTATGGTATTTAAAATCCCGGTTTATAAAAATATGCCGGAGAGTGCATGTGTAAAGCCTGCTGATTCGGGTAATCCAAATAACTGGCTTAAATCTCTTGATATAACCGGTTATACGATAACTCCTACATTTGCAGTTAATAATGTGATGGATTATTCACTTATAGTGGATGCATCGGTTTCATCTATAAATGTATCAGCTTCACCGGTTGTATCGACATCCTCGGTAGCAGGTACCGGTAATATAAACCTGATAGAAGGCACAAATTATATAAAGATAAATGTAACTGCCCAGACGGGTGCAGTTAAAACATATACACTTACTGTTGTTCGAGGAAATGCATCTGCAGGTTCACAGACAATAGGAACTGACGGAGCAGGAGGAAACAGCGGCGGTACATCAAGCGGTGTTAAGGGAGATATCAATGGGGACGGAAAGATATCTGTACTTGATATCGTTAAGATACAAAGAGTTATTGTTGGACTTGATTCAATGGATATGATTTGTGACTTAAATGGTGATGGTAAGGTTTCTGTACTTGATATAGTTAAGCTTCAGAGACATATAGTCGGAATAGAAACGATTAATTAACGATTTAAGTTATTTATCATAATTTGTAATGGAATGGAGATTGCTATGAAAAATATTAAGAAAATTTTTACAGTGATTTTAATATTGGTTATGTGTCTTAATTTTGGCACACTTGATTCAAAAGCTGCGGCATCAGTAAGTATAGCTCTTTCAACCGGTTCGACAAGTATCGGTGGAAGTGTCAGTGTTACGGTATCTGTAAGTGGTTCTGATATTTCAGCTTATGATATCTATGTTTCATATGATTCAAGTGTTTTACAGTATAACTCAGGAAGCGGTTCGGCACAGGCAAACGGTGGTGGAGGTACCATCAGACTTGTCGGAACAGGTGCGGGTTCCACAACGCTTTCATTTACGGCTGTCGGAAATGGTTCCTGTTATATATCTACAAGTGGATCCGAGTGTTATGATATAAATTATAATCAGATATCAATCAGCCATGGTGGAGCAAGTGTTACTGTTTCAACGCCGACTCCTTCAGATAATGGTAATAACAACAATAACAACAATAACAACAACAATAATAATGACAATACGGAGGATACAACAACAGAAGAAGATGATCGTTCATCAAACTGTAATTTAAAGAGTCTTCAGATTTCTCCGGGTACTTTGGAACCGGCATTTTCGCCATCGACTACATCTTATTTTGTACAGGTGGATGAGGATGTTACCAGCATGGTTGTAAGTGCGGTTGCAGAAGATGAAAAGGCAACAACTGCCGTACGAGGTGCAGGTCTTATCGAGCCGGGTGCCAATACTGTAACGGTTACCGTTACGGCAGAAAACGGAGCTGTTAAGGTATATACATTAAGTGTTGCCGCAGGAGAAGTACTTGGTGATGCAAAAACAACCATAGACGGTATAGAGTATGATTTTGTTCAAAGCAGCAACGGACTGGAAATACCGGAAGGATATAATGAGATAACAACAGAATATAAGGACTGGGAGGTACTTGCCTTTGAGTCTCCTAATAAAAAAATCATTTTGGTTTGTCTTGAACCAAATGTTGAAGATGATGATGAGGATGATGAATTAAAGTGGTTTATATATTACAAGGATAAGGAAAGCTTTGTTCCATACAGAGAGTATTCATCCGAGTTTAACAGATACGTTATAATTGAAGCACCGGATGGAGCTTTGATACCGGATGGCTTTGAGAAAACAGAGCTTGATATAGGTGGAATCGGAGAAAAGGTAACGGTTTATAAATCAGATGATATTAAGGATAGAAATATATACCTTGTTTATGCGATAAATATTGCAGGTGATGAGGGATTTTACTGGTATGATGCCAAGGAAAAAGCATTTTTAAGATACGCTGAAAAGGAAGTTACAGAGCAGGCTGTTCCTGTAGCAACAGAAACTATGGCTACACCTGCTGAACCGGAAATTATTGAAAAACCTGAACCAAAGGATGAAGGCTTCTTTAGTAAGAAAACACTTGGCATACTTTCTATTGTCCTTGGAGTTATAGCATTTTTATTGATCATTGTGATAATCACTCTTGCTACGATGCTTAAAGCAAAAAATGAAGATGAGGATGATGAACTTGACGATATTTTAGCAGAGTTAGATGGTGATAAAAAAGCAGATGTAACATCCTTAGAAAAAGAAAATGTGGTAAATGAGCTTGAAAACAACAATGTTTCAGATCCTGTCATGACTGAAGAAATGGCTGAGGAAGAAGCAAGAAAGGCATATGAGGAAGACAGAGAGATAAATAATAATATCCCTGCAAGCTTTGATCTTTCAAATATGCAGGAGGACAAAGAGGTAGAGGATAGAAATATCCAGATTATGAGTTTCAAGAAAAAGGAAGATAGTGCTAAGGACGAAGAAATAAAAGAAGATAAGCCTGAGGCAGAAGTAAAGGCAGAGTCAGAGTTAAATCATGAACCTGAAACAAAAGAGAATCCGGAGGAAAAAACTGAAATTGAAGTAACAGCAGAACCGGAAGTGAAACTTGAAGAAGTAAAATCAGAGTCAGGGTTAAAATCTGAAGTTGAAGTGAAAACAGAACCGGATGATAAAGTTGAAGAGATAGAAACTATAAAGTTTGATTTTTCAGATAAAGCTGAGGATGATGAAGAAAAGAAAAAAAGAACATATGAAAATGATTTTAAGATGCAGGCTGAGGCTATAAATAATAAGATTAAGAATGATTATAATGCCGAAATGGACAGTGCATTTTCAGATGACTCAGACAAATAGTGTGTCATATAATTAAATTTTATTATTAGGACAGGTACTTAGTTATAGTTAAAGAATAAGGTTGCAGTGCGTCAGAAAAAAAGGTATATATGTTAGCATTTAGTCCGATTTGCGTTAAATCAAAAGTGATAATTCGCATATAGGTGCGTAAAAAATCGAACTGTTTGAGCGTAGCGAGTTTTCGATTTTTAGCACCTATAAAGAATTAGAACGCTTTGATTTAGCAAATTGATGACTAACTGACATATATACCTTTTTTCTGATGTGCTGCAATCGTAGAAAATTACATGACAAGGTGCCTGTCCCCATAATTTGCTTTATTAAAAAAATTGACGTTATGTAGGTTTAATGTTATTATAAAGATTGGTTTATTATAATTAGGAGGCAGTTATGGAAGGCGAAGTAATTTCAAGAAATTTTATCGAACAGGAAATTGACAAGGATTTAAAAGAAGGAAGGTACAATGAGGTAGTAACAAGGTTTCCGCCGGAGCCAAACGGTTATCTTCATATCGGACATGCCAAGTCAATTCTTTTAAATTATGGTCTTGCTAAAGAATATAACGGAAGGTTTAATTTTAGATTTGATGATACCAATCCGACAAAGGAAAAGACTGAATTTGTTCAGTCTATAATAGATGATATTAAGTGGCTTGGAGCTGATTTCGGAGATACAGTACGCTTTGCATCAGATTATTTTGATGATATGTATGAGGCGGCTGTAAAGCTTATAAAAAAGGGTAAGGCATTTGTTTGTGACCTTACTGCAGATGAGATAAAGGAGTATAGAGGTGATTTTAAAAATCCGGGAAAGAACAGCCCATACAGAGACAGAAGTATAGAGGAAAATCTCGATTTGTTTGAGCGTATGAAAAACGGAGAATTTCCGGACGGTTCTAAGGTGCTTCGCGCCAAGATTGATATGGCATCTCCCAATATTAATATGCGAGATCCTGTTATCTACAGAATTGCCCGCATGACTCATCATAACACAGGTGATAAATGGTGCATTTATCCTATGTATGATTTTGCTCATCCGATAGAGGATGCTATAGAGGGTATAACTCATTCTATATGTACACTTGAGTTTGAGGACCATAGACCGTTATATGAATGGGTTGTAAATGAGCTTGAATATCCTAATCCTCCGAGACAGATTGAGTTTGCAAAGCTTTATCTTACAAATGTTGTTACAGGTAAGAGATATATTAAGAAGCTGGTTGAGGACGGTATAGTTGACGGCTGGGACGATCCGAGACTTGTATCCATAGCTGCACTTAGAAGACGCGGATATACTCCGGAATCAATCAAGATGTTTATGGAGCTTTCAGGTATATCCAAGGCTCAGAGCTCATCAGATTATGCAATGCTTGAGTATTGTATTAGAGAAGATTTAAAGATGAAGGCAGACCGTATGATGGCAGTTCTTGATCCGATTAAGCTTGTTATAGACAACTATCCTGAAGGTCAGACAGAATATTTTGATATAGACAATAATCAGGAAAATGAAACAGCCGGAACAAGAAAGGTTTCATTTAGTCGTGAGCTTTATATCGACAGGGAAGACTTTATGGAGGAGCCTCCAAAGAAGTATTTCAGATTATTCCCGGGTAACGAAGTAAGACTTAAGGGTGCATATTTTGTAAAATGTGTTGACTATAAAAAGGATGAGACAGGTAAGGTAGTAGAGATACACTGTACTTATGATCCGGAAACAAGAAGCGGCTCTGGTTTTGAAGGCCGCAAGGTCAAAGGAACCATACACTGGGTTGACGCTTCAACGGCTGTTGATGCCCAGGTAAGACTTTATGAAAATATAGTTGATGAGGAAAAGGGTAAGCTTAATGAGGACGGAACACTCAATTATAATCCGAATTCACTTACTGTTTTAAAGGATTGTAAGTTAGAGGCTGCATTTAAGGATGCAAAACCGGGTGATTCTTACCAGTTTATAAGACATGGTTTCTTCTGTGTAGATACCAAGGATACAACAGATGATAAGCTTGTATTTAACAGAATTGTTTCACTTAAGAGTTCTTATAAGCCTAACTAAAAATACTATTATATATATTTGTTTATATAAAAATACTAATCTGTCAGCAGTATGAGAAATACATGAGGTGAATTATGGGATTATTTTCCGATATGGAAAAGTTTGGACTCGGACACTACAGCGATACCGAGATTATAGAGAAAAATAAAAATACAAAAAATTCGGCTGTTGCACCGGATGTGGAACAGGCTGCAAGGGAGCTTGAACGAAAGGAAGAGGACTATATTTTTGATAAAAAGTATACCTGCCCTGTATGTGATTTGGGCTTTACTTCAAAATGTGTAAAAAGCGGTAAGGTAAAGCTTTCAGGACACGATACTGATTTAAGACCGACCTATGAATTTATGGATCCGTTAAAATATGATGTTGTAGCATGTGCTTATTGTGGTTATTCTTCGCTTACAAGATACTATGGAAGACTTTCCATGAGACAGATAAAAGAGCTTAAGATGAGCATCGGCAATAAGTTCAGGGGACTTCCTGATATAGAGGGGGCTTACTCCTATGATGATGCAATTACAAGATATAAGCTTGCAGTGCTTTGCTCTGTTGTAAAGGGTTCAAAAAACGGTGAACGAGCTTATACCTGCCTTAAAACTGCATGGATTTTAAGAGGAAAAAGACTTACACTTGACGAAAAATCATCCGAATATAAAGAAATATTGGCGGATGAGATGGACTGCATAAAAAATGCCTACGAAGGCTTTGTTCTTGCTATTTCAAATGAACCGTTTCCTATAGCAGGTATGGATGAAAGTACACTTAAGTACATTATGGCGGATCTGGCAAGAAAGCTAAAAAGATATGAGGAGTCTGCAAAGCTTCTCGGAAGTGTGCTTACGTCAAAGGCAACCAATCACAGACTTAAAGATGCGGCACTTGATTTAAAGGAATTATTAAAAAATGATGTGGCTCGCGACAGAAGCTGACGTATAATATTATCAAATTTATTATTTGATTGGAGGTCTTTTTATGGGTAATAAAACTTCTGCCAATAAAAAGAATATAAAAAGAACAAATCGTAAAAACAATAATGTCAAAGATAAAAGCATTTACATAGTAATTTCAAAGACATCTACATTTCCGTCTAAGGTTATTAAAATGTGGACTAAGGAACCGTATGCGCACACTTCACTTGCACTTGATATAGAGTTAAATGAGATGTACAGCTTTGCCAGACGAAGACTACACAATCCTTTTTGGTGCGGATTTATCAGGGAGGATATAACTACCGGAGTTTTCGGAAGAGACGTGGATACAACCTGCCGTGTTGCAAGACTTAAGGTGAGCTCCAATACATATAAGAAGATTGTTAAGATGCTTAAGGATTTTATGAAGCATAATATGGATTATAAGTATAATTATCTTGGAATACTGGGGGTTATGTTCAATAAGGCGGTTGAGCGAGAGTATAATTATTTCTGTTCGCAGTTTGTATACCATGTTCTTGAGAAAACAGGTGCTGATACCTTTGATAAAAAGCCGGGACTTGTCAGACCTGAGGATTTCAGACAGTGGGATAAGCTGGAGCTCATATATGAGGGCAAGCTTAAGGATTACAGACAGTATCTTAAGGACAATAGTATTACTGAGGAAAGTGACAAGGAGTATTTTTCCGAATGTATGATTAAAAATCTTGAAGATAAGGCAGTAATGGCATTGCAGGAACAGGCTGCAAATTGAGTGAAAACGTTTGAGTAAAATTTGGATAATAGTTGAGTATAATAAAAAAGAAGCTGTTGAATTTGACAGCTTCTTTTTTTTATGATGCACACGCCCGCGTAATGAAATTTATCACTGCGTGACACGCGGGCGGCACGGCGAGTAGGGTGCGATTTCATCTTCCCTGCTCGATTTATTCCTGTGAAATTATAGTATGGTTGGTTTTTATTATTCCGCGTGGGAGAGCATCCTTGGAATTCTTCCACGGCTCATTTTTGAAACGGTAGTCAAACTTGTCTATGAACCAGCCTATATCGCCGTTTACACGTTCCATATTTTCAAAATAAACTGCATTTAAGGTATCGATGAAATCGTTTAATGCATCCTTGGAAAGCTTTGTAGCTGCGTAATCATATAAAAGACCGTAATGGTATGTACAAAAGCCCTTGGAGTTTTTAACCTTATCCTTGAATTCCGGTTCCTTTTTCCAAAGGTGGAAGATGGTATCGATATATCTGTCAAAGGTGCCCTCGATACGTTCACAGATAAAGCAGGTTTTCTCAAGATTTTTTACATATTCACCGACGGATGAAAATCCCTGTTTTTTAAAAAATGAACCCTGTGCTACAGGCTTATTCTCACTTAATGCTTTTAGATCCTTGATGGTTTTATCCGTATGTGTCTTCATCATAAGGGCAAGTCCGAGACGGTTTTTCTCGCCGTAAAGTATCTTTATATGATGGCTGCAAAAGCCAAGCTTATCCGTCATGGCGCGGTTATCATCCTCCATATAGCTTGGTCCCATAGTGTACTCGATTGCATTTCTTTCAAGTTCTGCATACATGGCACAGACAGGACATTCACAGTCGGTGTCAAATGCATCGTTTACAGGTATTGTATAAAGCTGTTCTGCCATAGATTTTTCCTTTCGATTGTAGATTCTTCTTTTATTTTTTATAGTTTCAGTATACAAAATAAGTATATACTAAACCGGTTGTTTTTGCTATAATTATTTCACTGTGATTTAAGATTCATTTTATAAAAGGGGGCTTACTTATGACATTTCACGAGTTTGGAAAAGAAAATGAAAAGGTTTTACTTATGATACACGGGGCTTGTATGTCCTGGAGAAACTTTAAGGAAAATATAAGGCTTTTGAGAAAGGATTTTCATGTAATCGCGGTTGCGGTTCCGGGACACGATTTGCTATTATTTGACGAGTTCACATCCATAGAAAATGTAGCAAAAAGAATTGAAAATAAGCTTTTGGAAATGGAATTAAGTGATATTGATGTTATCTATGGCTTTTCTATGGGCGGAGGCATCGCCCTAAGGCTTCTTGCTTATGAGAAGCTTCATGCAAAAAATGTTATACTTGACGGAGGTATCACACCGAAGAATTATGGAAAGACCTTTGCAAAGGCTAAGCTTTGGGCGGATGTCACATTTAAAAAGCTTGAAAAGAAAAGCAGAGGACTTATGTCGCTTATTTTTCCTAAGGATGAATATGATGAAAAGCAGGTTGACCTTATGCACAATGTTATAAGATGCATGAGTGTAAGCAGCATAAAGAGGCTTTATTCGTCTATGGATAATTTTTATATGCCGGAGTCTTTCCCTCTTATGAATACATATTTTGAGTATTGGTACGGTTCGGGAGAAAAGCACTTCAGGGAGGCTGATATTAAATATATAAAAGAGCATATTCCAAATGTACGATTTAGACAGATACCGGATATGGAGCATGGACAGTATGTGATGGGATATCCGAAGTACTTTGCAAGGCAGATTAGAAAGCTTGTATAGGTATGCTTTTATGAATTGTACAGACAAATGGTTTTAAATAATTAAGTAAAGAAAATGATATCATAATTTTACGAGGACTTGAATATGAATATATACAGTGAGGATAAAAATGTAATAATAGAAGATGCCAAAGATTTTGATATAGAGGATATCTTAGAATGTGGGCAGTGCTTTCATTTTACGAGACTTGATGACAAGGATTACGAGCTTATGGCATATGGAAGATATCTTCATATCAGGCAGCTTGAAGAAAAAACAGATAAGAAGAATAAAGGAAAAGTAAAAAAAGATACAGGTAGTTTTGATGAAAAAAATAGCAGCAGGATAGTTTTATATAATACATCTATGGAGGACTATAACGAAATCTGGTCAAGGTATTTTGATATGGAGGTTGACTATTCGGATATAAAAAATAAGGTTTTAACTTCTGATGAAAGACTTAAAGAGGCTGTTATGGCTAAAGCCGGAATCAGAATCTTAAAGCAGGATTTTTTTGAAACTCTTATATCCTTTATCATATCACAAAATAAGCAGATACCTCATATAAAGCAGATTGTACATACTATCTCCGAGCGTTACGGAGATAAGATTTTGCTTTCTGACGAAAGGGCGGTCTATACATTTCCGAGTGTGGATAGGCTGTATGATGTAAGTGAGGATGAACTTAGAGAATGTAAGGTAGGCTTTAGGGCGCCTTATATAAGAGATGCGGTTTGTAAGGTGTATAGCGGTGAGATAAGCGAAGAAAAGCTTAGAGTTATGAGCTTTAAAGATGCCCGCGAAGCACTTATGACCATAAAGGGTGTGGGAGAGAAGGTTGCAAATTGCGTGCTGCTTTACGGACTTTCCTTTACAAATGCATTTCCGGTCGACGTATGGATGAAGCGAATTATGGAATATATGTATTTTGGCGAGGATACCAAAAAGGAGATTATTGAAAGCTTTGCGTATGAAAAATATGGTGAATACGCCGGCTACGCACAGCAGTATCTTTTTTATTATGGCAGAGAAAAAGGTCTTGGAAAATAATGGTATTTTGTTGTTAATTGTTGTATTATGAGCGACTTTAAAGGGGATAAAAAAATAATTTGTGAAAAAGTTGTAAATTTTACATTTAGGGGTTGATTTTTTTCAAAATTTGAGTACAATAATAATTGTGTTAGCACTCAAAGTGAATGAGTGCTAAAAAATAAGGCTTGTTGAAAAGTCATGTAAGGCTTTGATGCCGACAAAAAGACATAAATGTTAGGAGGAGTTAAAATGAAGTTATTACCATTAGGTGACAGAGTTGTATTAAAACAGTCAGTTGCAGAGGAAACTACCAAGTCAGGTATAGTTCTTCCATCACAGGCAAAGGAGAAGCCACAGTATGCTGAGGTTGTTGAAGTTGGCCCGGGCGCAGTAGTAGATGGCGAAAAGATTCCTATGGAGGTTAAGGTAGGAGATAAGGTTATCTACTCAAGATATGCAGGAACTGAGGTTAAGCTTGATGATGAAGAGTATATAATTGTTAAGCAGGCAGATATACTTGCAGTTGTAGAGTAATAAAAATTATATGAGAAAGATAAGCGAACACAAAACCGACAAATTTTGTGGGATTTGTATATGACTTAAGAAATTTTAAATAAGATTATTTTTTAGGAGGCAGTTAAAATGGCAAAGGAAATTAAGTATGGAGCAGAAGCAAGAAAGGCTCTTGAAACAGGCGTAAATAAATTGGCAGATACAGTAAGCGTAACACTCGGACCAAAAGGAAGAAATGTAGTGCTTGCAAAATCCTTTGGTACACCACTTATTACCAATGACGGTGTTACTATTGCAAAGGAGATAACACTTGAAGATGCATTTGAAGATATGGGTGCTCAGATAGTTAAAGAAGTAGCTACCAAGACCAATGATGTAGCAGGTGATGGTACAACTACAGCAACTGTTCTTGCACAGGCTATGATCAATGAAGGTATGAAAAACCTTGCAGCAGGCGCTAACCCAATCATTTTAAGAAAAGGTATGAAGAAGGCTTGTGACGCAGCAGTTGAGGCTATTTCAGAGATGAGCCAGAGTATAGATGGCAAGACACAGATAGCAAGAGTAGCATCTATCTCAGCAGGAGATGATACAGTAGGTGAACTTGTAGCAGATGCTATGGAGAAGGTTTCAAAGGACGGTGTTATCACCATCGAGGAATCAAAGACTATGCAGACTGAGCTTGACCTTGTAGAAGGTATGCAGTTTGACAGAGGTTATGTATCAGCTTATATGTCAACCGATATGGAGAAGATGGTTGCAGAGCTTGATAATCCATATATACTTATAACTGATAAGAAGATTTCCAATATACAGGATATACTTCCACTTCTTGAGCAGATAGTTCAGGGCGGACAGAAGTTACTTATAATCGCTGAGGATATCGAAGGCGAGGCTCTTACAACTCTTATTGTAAATAAGCTTCGTGGAACATTTACCGTAGTAGGTGTTAAGGCTCCGGGATACGGCGACAGAAGAAAAGAAATGTTAAAGGATATTGCAATTCTTACAGGTGGTGAGGTTATCTCAGAAGAGCTTGGTTTTGACCTTAAGGATGTTACTATGGAACAGCTTGGTCGTGCTAAGAGCGTTAAGGTTGCAAAGGAAAATACAGTAATCGTAGATGGCTTAGGCGCTAAAGAGGATATCGAGGCAAGAATTAATCTTATCAAGAATCAGCTTGCGGAGACTACTTCAGAGTTTGATAAAGAGAAGCTTCAGGAAAGACTTGCCAAGCTTGCAGGCGGCGTAGCCGTAATAAGAGTAGGTGCTGCAACAGAAACTGAGATGAAGGAAGCTAAGCTTCGTCTTGAGGATGCATTAAATGCAACCAGAGCAGCAGTTGAAGAGGGTATCATCGCAGGTGGTGGCTCTGCTTACATCCACGCAGCTAAGAAGCTTACAGACCTTATCAACTCACTGGAGGGTGACGAAAAGACCGGTGCAGCTATCGTAGCAAAGGCACTTGAGGCACCTCTTGCAACAATCGCAGAAAATGCAGGTCTTGAAGGCGCAGTAATAATCAACAAGATTAAAGAGTCAGAGGTAGGTCTTGGCTTTGATGCATATAAGGAAGAATATGTAAATATGGTTGAAGCAGGAATTATCGATCCGGTTAAGGTTACAAGAACAGCACTTCAGAACGCAACCTCAGTTGCAGCAACGCTTCTTACAACAGAGTCAGTTGTAGCAGATATCAAGGAAGATGCACCTGCTATGCCAGCCGGCGGAATGGGCGGCATGGGCGGAATGATGTAAGAAACCTAAGCAACGCACAAAAAAAGAAAAAGTACACGCGCGAGCTTGCTCGCAAGCGTGTACTTTTTCTTTTTTTAGTATGTTGCGCAGAAACATACTGAGTCGAAGCGAAGCGAAGACGAAGTGGCGTTGCTTAGGTTTCTTACATGATAGCACCTCACCGAGCCGAAACGAAGTGAAGGCGAGGTAGAGTACTCAGGTTATAATATCCTAATGTTGCGCAGAAACATACTGAGCCGTAGCGAAGCGAAGGCGAAGTGGCGTTGTTTAGGTTTCTTACATGATAGCACCTCACCGAGCCGAAACGAAGTGAAGGCGAGGTAGAGTGCTCAGGTTATCACATCGAAGTGAAGCATAGAGGAGGCAGCGACTTGAGATAAGTTATTTTTTTAGTTCGTTCTTTAGCTCTGTGGCCGCTATACTAAGAGGATATTCACTGTTTTCAACAAGACAGATTTTTCTGACAGGAATATCCTCTTTTATTTTAATCTCATAAACCTTTTTCTTTTTTAATGCATCGGCTGCATACATTTTCGGTATAAATCCTATTCCTAAGTCGTTTATAATCATTGGAAGTATCTGGTCTGTAGTTGCGGCTTCGAATTCCGGTTTGAAGGTCAGACCATTTTCCTTAAAATAATTAAAATAAAGCTCATAAACCATGGTTTCCTCTCCCATGCATATAAGTGGAAGCTGTTCTATGTCTTTAAGGGAAATCGGTTCATTAGTGAATTGATATGACGGACCTCCTACCAATATATCTTTTATCTCCATAATTGTGGTGGAGATAAGCGGTTTTGGCAAATCTTTGTGTGTAGTTACTATTGAAAAATCAACCATACCATTTTTAACGGATTCAACAGCTTCTTTTGTAAGATGATTTTTTATGTTTATACGAATACCGGGGTGGCTTTTTTTGAATTTATTTAATGAGGGAAGCAGCGCCATATAAAGAGCAGTCTCACTTGCACCTATGGTTATAACTCCGTCGTGTAAATTGGTTATTGAAAGTAATTCATCCTCCGCCTGCATAATCCGGTCTATTGCTATTTTTATATGTGAATATAATATTTTACCCTCAGGAGTAAGTATAATGCCGTGATTGGTTCGTTTTAACAGTCTGCATCCTAATTCGTGTTCTAAAAGTTTGATAACACGGGAAATGTTTGGTTGATTGTTATTAAGCTCTTCAGCAGCTCTTGTGAAGCTCTTATACTTTGCAACATAATAAAAAATTTTATAGTACTCGTAATTAATATTCATATTTACCTCTTATATAAATTTTATATATTGGATATATTAATTATTTATTTTACATATTTCTAAGACTTGAGTATAATACATCATTGAGAAAAATACAAGAAAAGAGTGAGTGTAAGATATGAATAGGGATTTAACAGTGGGAAAGCCTGAGTTGGTTTTGTGGAAATTCTGTCTGCCGTTGTTTGGGAGTATAGTGTTTCATCAGCTTTATAATATAGCTGACAGTCTTGTCGCAGGAAAATTTGTAGGAGAAAATGCACTTGCGGCAGTTGGCAACAGCTATGAGATTACCCTTATATTTATAGCCTTTGCATTCGGATGCAACATAGGCTGTTCGGTTATTGTATCACAGCTTTTCGGAGCAAAAAGATACGGAGATATGAAAACCGCCGTGTATACCACGCTTATATCAAGTGCTGTAATATGTGGTTTTCTTATGGTATTTGGATTTGTATTCTGTGACGGATTTCTGGGGCTTATTAATACTCCCGATAATATCTTCAATGATTCAAAGCTTTATCTGGATATATACATATGGGGACTTCCTTTTTTATTTTTTTATAATATTGCGACCGGAATATTCTCGGCACTGGGTGATTCTAGGACTCCATTTATATTTTTGGCGTGTTCTTCGACGGCAAATATATTTATGGATATATGGTTTGTAAAAAGCTTTAACATGGGAGTGAGTGGTGTAGCATGGGCAACCTTTATATGTCAGGGAATAAGCTGTGTGTTCGCTATCGTTGTAGTATTTAAGAGGCTTGCAGAAGTTAATACTGATGATAAGGTGAAGGTGTTTTCGAAGGACATATTAAAGAAGATTGCTATTATAGCTGTGCCGAGCATACTTCAACAGAGCTTTATATCAGTTGGAAATATAATTATTCAAAGCATAATTAACAGCTATGGTTCAGGAGTTATTGCAGGATATTCGGCTTCAGTTAAGCTTAATAATCTGGTTATAACATCATTTACTACGCTTGGAAACGGAGTATCCAACTATACCGCTCAAAATGTTGGTGCCGGAAAATTGAAGAGGATTAAGGACGGTTTTAAGGCAGGAGTTAAGATGGTATGGATTATATGCATACCGATTGTATTTCTATATATGTTATTTGCGAAAAAGCTTATTGTGTTTTTCGTAAATTCTCCGTCAGAGACAGCACTTCATACTGGTATGATGTTTCTTCATATATTGGTGCCGTTTTACTTCGTTATATCTGTCAAGCTTGTGGCAGATGGTATACTGCGAGGTGCGGGACTTATGAAAAATTTTATGATTTCGACATTCACGGATCTGATTATGAGGGTGATACTTGCTAAGGCATTTTCGAATCTTATCGGTGCAACAGGGATATGGCTCGCATGGCCGATAGGATGGAGCATAGCGATGGTTATGTCCGTTATTTTTTATCATAACGGACCGTGGAAGGAGAAAAAGGATATTTTGTAGGATGTTGAAAATATTTCTTTGTGTATCTTCATAATTCAAAGGCATAAACTAATTGAAAGAATAATGATAAAAAGCGCACCTTTACTTGTATAATGCAGGGTGCGCTTCTATTATTGATAGAAATATGATATAATTTTTAAAGGCAAAAGATAAACTGAAAAATATATTTAAGAGGATATTATGGTTGAATTAATTATTATATTTTCCTGCTTTGTTTTGCTGCCTGACTTAATTACTGTAATAGTGGCATTTACGAGCAGAAAAAGTTTGAAGACGGCAAGAATAAAAGAAATAGATAAATATTCAGAAAAGCTTAAAGAAGCTGATTTATCCGGGGAAGCTTTTCCGTTAAATTCTGATGATGGAGAAAGGTTAAAACAGCGTCATTCCAGGCTATATGGGCTTATAACTCTGCCGATTACTTTAGGGTTATTCGGAATATTGATTATAAGCGGAATACATAATATCGCTGATGTATCAGGTGCTTGTGTTGGAGTATTTATATTACTTGAAATAATACTTTGCTGTCTTACGGTTTATCTTGTATATAGGCTTTTATGTCATCATAATGATTGGCAGCATTACACTAAACTAAGAGGAGTATGCCTTAATCTTGAGATATATAAGATAGGTTTTGGAGCAAGGAAAAATCCTGTGTATTACGCAACGGTAGGTTATATTGATAATTCGGATAATTATGTTGTCTTTCGTATGCACATATTGCATTTTCGGTTGGAAGCAAAGAAAAAGTTGATGAACTGACATACAGGCTTAAGAAAGACGGATATAAAGTGTTAAGTGGTCCTCGTATAACCGGAGATGGTTATTATGAGAGTTGTATTCTTGATACCTTTGGAAATCAAATTGAAATAACAGTTTAGAAATATAATTAGAAAAGAGGTGTTTAAGTTGGCTAAAAAACCACTTTCTACAGGAAAACAGCTGTTGGTAATATTGATTTTGTCTATATCGTTGGTTATGTTTGGTGTCAATATTGCATTTACGATTAAGTACATATGGTTTAAGAATAACAGATTATTAAGATCAATTATTTTTTTGATTGTTACAGGTGCCTCATCATATGTATCATTGATGATTTTGCTAAAAAACTATAAAAGAAATAAAAAGAAAAAAACTACTATGTGGTATGTGGATAAAATTATTGCTGCATTTATTCCGACCTTAATTATGACAGCAATTGTATTAATTGGAATTGATGACTTAGTAAATGACAAGCTTTCATTGGCAATTGTCGGATTTATCATGTTTCCATGCATAGGTATTCTTGTAACTCCAAATATTATCAGATATGCATTAAATGATATGAAGAACTGGAAAGATATATTTTATAAAAATGGAAATCTTCATACTTTTAAGGATTCTGAAAATTTTTACGAAGTTAAACCACCGGTGCCATTTCAGAGAAAATTATATTTTGCGGTGCTTAAAGATCAGGTTTTAAATTTAGGTACAGTTGTCTTTATTCTGATAGGATTTGTGTTGTTTGCAATGATTTCAATAACGCATGAATCGGATGTGAATTATAAGGGTAGAATCATTGCTTCGATAATTCATGTAAAGGCGGAGAGAGCAGCAGGACCGTTAGCTTTTATTATGCTTTTTTTCATTGTATTCGGTATACCTATAATGGCATATTACATAACAAATACTGTATATAAATTAAGAGTTGTCCGCCGTCATGAATACATTGCCTACCATGCGATTGTAAAAGAGGTTAAAACATATAAATTGCTGATAAGACATGGTGGCAAAGTGTACAAATATGATTATTGTACCTGTGTTGGTATACGCGAAAAGAAGGTTCATGATACGAAAGCGATTCTTGTATTTATACCTGATGATTTGTTTTTGTTTCCGGATAAGGAAGCAAATGGGAAATGAAACAAAGGATTTATAGAATAGCAACAGAGTTTTGAAGGAGGACATTGTTATGGATCAGATATGGGTTGATATGTATAATGCCGCTAAAGCGGTTTTGGGTGGAAAAAGAATTTCAGATTATGTTACGGCAGGAGAAGTATCAGCGGCTGTTCGGTCAAAATCAGGAAAAATATACGTTGGTGTATGTATTGATACCTGCTCGACGCTTGGAATATGTGCTGAAAGAAATGCAATTTTTAATATGATTACTAACGGAGAATATGAAATTGACAGAGTATTTTGCATACCTCCTAATGATGGAAAGGGTGCACCGTGTGGAGCTTGCAGGGAACTTATGGTACAGCTTATGCCGGGCAGATACAAAGATATTGATATTATGATTGATTATTCGAAAGGTCTTGTTATGAAGCTTGGAGAGCTAACCCCGGAGTGGTGGATAGATTAAAGTTACTGTTCGGAGGAGGATAAAAAATGGATGACTTTAGTACATATCAGGGAACACTTGATATTTTTAAAAAAGAAAATTGCGTAGGCGAATCAGAAAACTGTATAATCGGAGCTATTGTAGATTCATCAAAGAGTACAGAATTTACTGCATCGATGGTTGGATATGGAGCCATGGGTCCGGCAGGATATGTAGTCGGAAAAATAGTCGGACAAGAAAGAGATTTGAGGATAAGCAGAATTAATGACTATATTTTTGTGCTGTTAAATTTTACGGAAAACGGAGTTGGAATTATGCCTTTGCTTGGCACCTGTTTGAAAATTAATCCGAAAAAATTAGAGCCATGTTATGATGGATTTGTTTTTTGCAGCTATCAGGAATTATCAGATATATCCGCAAAAAACTATTACGGAATCAGAAAAAGTGTAAAAACTATTACGCTTACATTTTCTGATAAGAACATACTGTGTTTTACAGCAAATATGGTTGAGGAAGCATTGCCTTATCAGGAAAACAATATGAATATATTTGTGGGACGATATCAAAAATAATACGCTTGATAGAATGACCGGAAAAGTTTAACAGAAATATAGAAGTGTAGATTTTCAGAGTTAAGAATAGAAGGTGAGAAAAATGTCGGTAACAGATAAAGCTTTACTTGTTATAGATATGCAAAATGATTATCTATGGGATAAAAGAAAATCCATGTTTACTTATGATACGGATAAACTTGTAGACGATGTAAATCAGGCTATTTTGACATATAAGGAAAGTGGATATGACATTATTTATATCAAGCATATCCTGCCTAAAGTAATGTGGGGAGTAGGTTTTTCAATCAAAGGTACTGAGGGTGCCGAAATTTATCCCGGACTTAATTTAGTTTCCGAATTAGTTTTTGAGAAGAAGCATTCTGATACTTATACAGCAAAAGATTTTAGGCAACATATGGAAAAACAGGGATATAATGAGGTTGTCCTTTGTGGTCTGGATGAGTGCGGATGCGTTGGAGCCACAGCAAAAGGTGCAGCGAGAACAGGAGTTAAAGTATTTATGCTGAAGGACTGCATAGGAAGACGGTTCCCGGATGAAAAGGTACAAAAAATGAGAGCGGACTTAAAAGCGTTAGGTATTCAATATATATAGTGGTAATAGAATAAGATTTAGAATAATTTAAAAACCAGGATTTGTTACCGGTTTAAGAAAAATTAAAGCAACAAAAGAAAGCAAACTGGTAACAAAAGTTGTAAAAAATCAGGATTTGTTACCTGTTTAAGAAGAATCAAAGCAATAAAATAAAGCAAGTTGGTAACAAATGCTGTAAAAAATCAAGATTTGTTACCTGTTTAGGCAAAATCAATGCAACAAAAGAAGGCAAACTGGTAACAAAGGCTGCAAAAAAACAAGATTTGTTACCGGTTTAAGAAAAACAAAGCAATAAAAGAAGACAAGTTGGTAACAAAAGTTATAAAATCGGGATTTACAAGAGGATTAAAATGGAAAAATTCGAGTACAAAGTGGTCACTTATGATACTAAAGGATTTTGGGGCGGAAATGTAGAGGTTAAACAGATTGAGAGCCAGTTTAACCTACTTGGGAATGATGGATGGGAAATGGTTAGCTGTACATCCACTAACCAAAGCTACGGTGCGTCCAAAAGCATAGTGTGTATTTTTAAAGAAAGAGGAATCAATAAATTCCAGTCTGCAGAGCTGTTGATAGAAAGGTAAACCTAAATACATTTTGATGGGAGATATTATTTATGGATCAATTTTTGTCAGTAGAAGAAGCGACAAATACTGTATATACATGTTTGGAAGGATTTACCGGGTGGAAGTTTTTGAAAAGTCAAAGATGTTTAAAGAAGAAAATAAACAATCTGGAATTATGCATTGATTTTTATACATCTAAGTGGAACAGGTCGCACGAATATGTCGGATTAAATGCAGAGTTTAATATTGTATATAAAAAGCTGGGAAAGCTACCTGTACAGAATAAAGTTGCATATTATGAATATCATCCCAAATCAGGAGATGATACATACTGGTTCGATATTTCAACAAAAAATAAGCTTACAACAGTGATAGAAGTTTTAGAATGTGAGATTCAAAATACAGCCTTAAGACTTGCTGATCAAATCGAAAATGATTTAGAAAATGCTATACGGATATTATTAGATGATCATTTTGAGGAATATCATGTTAAGTTGGAGTTTATTTCAGATATTCTTGGCGTTGATGCTATTATGCCAAGAGTAAATGCCATTGTTAAGTCACTGTCAGATGACGAAAGACAGCAAATTTTGGATTATAGAAATGGAAAACGAACAAAACAGTGGATGTTTAATCCAACGGATTTAAAATTCATTGTGGATAATAATTTGGTGGATTAAAGCGGGTTGCACAAGAGGATAAAAATATGGCTTTTCTGCAAATGAGGCACAGAGATTAAAAATAATGCATCATGTAGAAAAACCGGGAAAAAGTGGAATTGATTTTCCATTACTAAAAAATGTGCCAATACACAAAAACAAGGAGTGGACTATGGGAATCAGTATACGAGAAGCGGGCAGTGCTGAAATGAAAAAGAATGTGAATACCGTCAGGAAGATGACAAGCGGTATGGGCTTTGATGAAAAAATGGGCACTGTTAATTGGAAGATGATAAGACGTATAACTTCCTTTGGATACAGATTCATGCCTAAAGAAAAAGGAGTCAGATTTAAGAAGATTATGCTAGGCGGTAGGAAGGCTCTTCTTTCTTGTTATGGAGAAACTGATGATAGAAATATTATTTTATATATCCATGGAGGCGGCTTTGTTTCAGGCAGTGGAATGTCATCTAAAGGATATAGTTCATGTCTGGCTAAATATTCGGGGTATAAGGTGATAGCATTAGACTATTCCCTGTCACCTGAACATAAGTATCCGGATGCACTTAGGGATTGCTGCGTAGCATTTCAAAAGATAAGGAAAAAATATCCTGCATCGAAGATTTCTTTGGTTGGTGAAAGTGCCGGTGGTAATCTGTGTTTGGCACTTGCGTTAAAGGTCAAGGATAAGTCGGCTATTTCAGCTGTCATAGTTCATAGTCCTTTTGTGGATTTTTCCGGAAGTCTTGATAGAAGTGAACATGAAATAGATGACTTTACGGTGAAGGAAGGATGTCTTGTGCCTCTTCGCGAGATATATGTAGGAGGGGCTGATCTTAAAAATCCTTATGTATCACCATTGTTTGGCAATTATAAGGACTTTCCGCCGACATTTATTACATGCGACTATAACGAGACACTGTATGCGGATTCTGCTGCTATATACATAAGGTGCGAAGAAGCCGGAGTTGATGCAGAGATGGTAGTGATGAAGGGTACATTTCATGCCTTTGCCACGATTGGTACAGGAACACCCGAGACAAAGAAGATACTTGATGAAAATATAGATTTTATAAATAAGCACTTGTTTTTCTGATATTAGTATTGACTTATATTTTTTTTGATGTTAATATCTATGTACATAGATATATAAGGAGGTGTGAACAATGGCATATAGCGAGAGTTTAAGAAATACTAACCTTAAATATTTTAAAAACAATCAGAGAAGAATAGCTCTTAATTGGCTTAAGGATGATTATGAAAAACGTATCGCTCCTGCAATTAAACGATCAGGCAAGCCAACATCTACTTTTATCAAAGAAGCCGTAGAGGAAAAATTGGTCAGAGATGCACTTATAGAAGTGAACAGCAAATATAGTTTAGAGTATACACTTGATAAAATAAAGAAAATAATAATAAGAGATATTCCAAAAGCATTAAAAGACGATTGTAGAAAAATCATATTGTATGGTTCCTGTGCCAGAGGAGATTTTAATAACGATTCCGATGTTGACATTGCCATACTGACTGATAGTGATAGAGAGACTGTAAAAAAATACGATTCTAAAATTGATGATATAGCGACATTAATTGAAATTGATACTATGGCTATTGTTAACTTTGTATGCTTACCTAAAACGGAGTTTGAGGAAAAAAATAGTTGGTATCCATACTATATGAATATCAAAAATGAAGGGGTAGTATTGTATGAACAGTAAAGATAATATATATCTAAAAGATAATGGTGTATTTGACTGATTTGTTCATGGAAAGATATCAAAAATAAAAACCGGGGACGAAGGATAATTCCATGCTATAGTATGCCTTATAAGTTGTATGATCTATTATAACGGAAAAGCAACCACATCGTCGTAAAGTTTTTTGAGCGTATTTATGAATTCCGACATGCTTTCTCGATTGTCAGTTTTATGTGTACAGAGAACGCAGTTAAATGTATCCTTGCAGTTATATGGTACCCATGCAAACTGCCCGCTATGGTCATTTAAAAATCCGGGAGCAAGGCAGATTCCGCGACCTGCCGCGACATTGGTAAGTGTAGTTTCATGATCCGGGCTGTTGAAATATGAAATCTTGCCGGATGATATGAGTTTTTGCTGAACAGATCGAAGTAAGGCTGGTGAACCGCCGCCGACCATGAGAGTTCTTCCGTAGATATCTTCATCAGTGATGATGTTTTTTGAGGCAAGTGGGTCGCCTTTGTCCGTAATCAAATATATATGGCTTTTGAATAGCTCGTGGACAGTTGTGCCTGCGAGCTGTTTTGTGTGTTCCTTTAAAGTAAAGAGGATATCTGCTTCGTTTTTTAAGAAACTGTCCATACCACCTTCGTATTGGAATTTTGGTGTAATCTGCACATGTGATTGCCTTTTTTCAAAGATACGGATGGCTTCCGGCAGGAAGTATACTGCCTGTCTGACCATGAGGCTGATGGAGATACTGTCCCTGTATTTGGCACTGAAATTCTGTCCCTGTTCGATAGCCCTCTTCATATCATCTCGCATATTTGAAAGAAAACTTACAAACTGCTGACCGGCAGGAGTAAGTGTTGCACCTTTCCCGTTCCTCTCAAAGATATCGAATCCGACTTCTTCCTCCAAAAGCTTAATCTGATAAGAAAAAGTTGGCTGGCTTACATACATATTCTCTGAGCCTCTTGAGAAACTCTGCGTTCTGGCAAGTTCTATACAGTAATCTATTTGCTTTGTGGTCATAATATTCCTCCAAGAATTGTGATATTTAAAAATTAAATAAGGTATTAAACATTTCTATTGGACATAATAACACATTTGTGAAAAAATGTAAATAACAGGTAGGTAAATAAATACTACAGTATAAGGAGGATATGAATATGG
>CACWQH010000041.1 GCA_902762955.1 uncultured Lachnospiraceae bacterium | reverse complement strand
AGCATAAGGAAAAGGAAAAAAATCTTGAGTTAAAGGTGTTGCAATTAAACATAAATGAAGGTTATAATGAGGACATAAAGAGAAAATGTCCAACATTATTTCAATACATGAAGTATGTCGATAAAGTTAGAAAACTTGCAAAAGACTGTACTCTTGATGAGGCAGTAAAAAAAGCAGTTGATGATTGTATTGAAAATGACATACTGAAGGACTTCTTATTGGCCAATAAGGCGGAGGTAGTGAGTATGAGTATATTTGAATATGATGAAGAATTGCATAAAAAGACACTTTTAGCCGAAGGCTTTGAAGACGGATATAACGCCGGAGTAGAGGAAAGTAAGAAAGTTATTGAAGAAAGCAAGAGGACTATTGAAGAAAGCAAGAGGACCATAGCCGAAAAAGACGAAGCAATTGCCAAAAAAGACGAAGCAATTTCAAGTATGCAGGCGGAGATAGAACAATTGAAGAAGTTGCTTGGAGAAAAGGATGAAGCTTTATCCTAACCGTCCAAAAGACCCCGCAATCATATTTGAGATAAAGACCAGTACTTGTCGGATGCGTATGAGCATAAGGAAAAGAAAAAATCTTGAGCTAAAGGAGTTGCAATTAAATATGAAAAGCTTATTGGCAAAAAATAAGGATTTTTGTATGACTATCAGAGATCACATTTTAGATTGATGTATTTGAACGTGGAGATTTTGTTATGATGAGAGATGAATTAGACAGAGCTTTAATTTGTATTCCGATTGTTGCAAAAGATGATGACGAAATCATAAGTCAGGCCAAAAAGATTGTTGAAAAAAACAAGTCGGCAAGGATTGATATAGCAGAATTCAGGGCGGATTATTACAGTGGTTTGAATAACTATGGTATGTTGGAGAATCTGCTGTCAAGGATACATATTATACTCAATAATGCCGGCATCAGGCTTTTGTTTACGATAAGAAGCCATGAAGAAGGTGGTGAAAAGCTGAGTTTTACATCACCGACTGTAAATGAAATCAATTTATACGTTGCGAAAAATGAATTATCGGATTATATAGACGTGGAGCACTTTTCAGAAAAAGACTCAGCGAACAGAGTAATTACGGTTGCAAAAGAGCATAATATAAAAATAATTCTATCCTCACATGATTTTGAAAAAACGCCATCACTTAATGAGATGGTTGAGCGATATAAAGATATGAAGGAAAGACACGCGGACATAATAAAGCTTGCAGTTATGCCACAAAACGAGCAGGATGTAGATAATCTCCTTGAAGCAGTATCTTTAACTTATCAAACATATCCGGATATACAGATTGTCGGAATATCTATGGGTGAATTAGGTAGAAGAACCCGTATAGAAGGCTATAAATATGGAAGCTATTTGACTTTCGCTATAATTGACAAGGCATCGGCACCCGGACAGGTCAGTGTGGATGAACTATAAGTGTGTCAGAGGTGTGAGCTCTGTCACAATTATTTCTCGCATAAAGTAAGCTCTGGGATAAAGTTGAAAGGAACAGGTGCAGCAGGTAACATTTTGCCCGATTTGCGTAAAATCAAAAACGAGAATTCTTTATATGGTGCGTTAAAAAAATCGAACTGTTTGAGCGATAGCGAGTTTTCGATTTTTAGCACCTATAAAGAATTTGAGTGCTTTGATTTAGCAAATTGATGGCAAGTTACCTGCTGCACCTGTTCCTTTTAGTATTTATTCCACAACGTAAGTGACTGTTACGACAACTTCCAATTCTTTTTCAGACTGTCCATAAGAGTCATAATGTTGATGGTATCTCTGTGCGGCATAAGCGGTGTCTCAAACTTGCCGGTTATGATGGCATCTCTTGCGGCGATGAACTCGTATTCGTAGCCGGAGATTTGCTTTTCAGGTACCTTGATGCTGGCTATAGGCTTTGTGTGATCATGCACGATGATCTCTTCAGGGCAGTTAATATTTTTTATCTCGATAAAGCCCTTGTCACCATAGATTATTGCATTGTTGTCTGCATTAAACATCATAGTTACGAATGCATGGGCAGAGCCACCCTGTTTATAATTAAACTGAAGCACCTCCTGGGCATCGACACCGGTATCAAGTCTGACACAGCTTGTTCCGATAGATGCAGGCGGAGCATTGTAAATCATCGTAAACAGATTTATAGGATATACACCAAGATCTAAAAGTGCACCACCGCCGAGCTCAGGCTTTGTGACTCTTTCCTTTACTCTTAAGTCGTAGCCAAGACTGCAGGTTATGGTATTAATTTTACCGATAGTGCCCTTTTCCAGTATATCAAGTAATCTGACATACATAGGTAAAAAGCGTATCCACATTGCCTCTCCGCAGAAAATATTTTTTTCTTCGGAAAGCTTCATTACCTCTACAGCGCTTTCCACATCACAGGTAAAGGCTTTCTCAACTAGAACCGGCTTGCCGGCATTCAAACACATTTTAGCCTGCTCCGCATGGTGAGAATGAGGAGTTGCTATATAGATAAGCTCTACATCGGGATCATTTACCAGTTCTTCATATGAGCCGTATCGTTTTTCGATATTGTATGTATCTCCGAATTCATTTGCACGATTTAAATCTCTTGATGCGATAGCATAAGGACAAAATGCATCTAATTTGTTAAGTGTATCTGCAATTACACCGGCTATTTTTCCGGCGCCGAGTATTCCAACCTTAAAATCAATCATAAAAAATCTCCTTATATTTAGAAAAATATTGTAAATCAGATATTTTTATAGGAAAAGTGAAAATATTTCCTTTAAATATCCGTTTTTTTTGTGCAATCTTTATATATTATACTTTAAAAACCTTTAACAAGCAATAATAAACACCAAAGATGGACAGAATTAGCCGATTTTGTTGACAATCCAAGGCTTTATAATGTATACTTAAAACTCGGTGGAGTGCGTTTTCGCACAATATTTATGAAAGGACAATGAAGATGTACGAGAAAGTTTCCAATAAACTAAACTTTGTTGAACATGAACAAAAGGTACTTGATTTCTGGAAAGAGAATAAGGTATTTGAAAAGAGTATTGACGAGAAGAAGGATCTTCCGACATATACATTTTATGACGGACCTCCAACTGCAAACGGTAAGCCTCATATAGGACACGTGCTTACCCGTGTTATCAAGGATATGATTCCGAGATACCAGACTATGAAGGGACATAAGATAATAAGAAAGGCCGGTTGGGATACCCATGGTCTTCCTGTTGAGCTTGAGATAGAAAAAGAGCTTGGTATAGATGGTAAGGAACAGATAGAAGCATACGGTTTGGATCCATTTATCAGAAAATGTAAGGAGTCCGTATGGAAGTATAAGGGTATGTGGGAGGAATTCTCCGGTAAGGTCGGCTTTTGGGCCGATATGGATGACCCTTATGTAACCTATCATGATAATTATATAGAGTCAGAGTGGTGGGCACTTAAGAAGATTTGGGATGACGGTCTTTTGTATAAGGGCTTTAAGATTGTTCCATACTGCCCACGATGCGGTACACCTCTTTCATCACATGAGGTTGCTCAAGGGTATAAGGCAGTTAAAGAGCGTTCGGCAGTTGTAAGATTTAAATGTGTGGGCGAGGATGCATATTTCCTTGCATGGACAACTACTCCTTGGACTCTTCCTTCTAACGTTGCACTTTGCGTGAATCCGGATGAGAGCTACTGCAAGGTTAAGGCTGCTGACGGTTACACATATTATATGGCAGAGGCACTTCTTGATACCGTACTCGGTAAGCTTGGTGAAGAAGGGAAGCCTGCATATGAAATACTTGAGACTTATAAGGGAACTGACCTTGAGAGAAAGGAATATGAACCGTTGTTTGAATGTACCAAAAAGGCAGTTGAGGGTAAGGAAAAAGGTCATTATGTGACTTGCGATTCTTACGTTACAATGTCAGACGGTACGGGTATAGTTCATATAGCACCTGCATTTGGTGAGGATGATGCTCAGGTAGGAAGAAAGTATAAGCTTCCGTTTGTACAGCTTGTAAACGGCAAGGGTGAAATGACTGAAAATACTCCTTATGCGGGAATGTTCGTTAAGGATGCCGACAAGCCTATACTTATGGATCTTGAAAAGGATGGTTTACTCTTTGATGCTCCTAAGTTTGAGCATGATTATCCGTTCTGCTGGAGATGCGATACTCCGCTTATCTATTATGCAAGAGACACATGGTTTATCGAGATGACTAAGGTTAGGGATAAGCTGGTTAAAAATAACAATACTGTAAACTGGATACCTGAAGGTATAGGAAAAGGACGTTTTGGCGCATGGCTTGAAAATGTTCAGGATTGGGGTCTTTCGCGTAACCGTTATTGGGGAACTCCGCTTAACATCTGGGAGTGTGAGTGTGGCAAGAGACATGCCATAGGCTCAAGGGAAGAGCTTAGATCCATGAGCAAGAACTGCCCTCCCGATATAGAACTTCACCGTCCGTATATAGACGATGTAACCATCACTTGTCCTGATTGCGGCAAGGAGATGAAGAGAGTTCCTGAGGTTATCGACTGCTGGTTTGACTCGGGCGCGATGCCGTTTGCACAGTGGCACTATCCGTTTGAAAATAAAGAAATATTTGATGATAACTTTCCGGCTGACTTTATCAGCGAGGCAGTTGACCAGACCAGAGGATGGTTCTATTCTCTTATGGCGATATCGACACTATTATTTGACAAGGCACCTTACAAGAATGTAATTGTTTTGGGACACGTACTTGATAAGGACGGAAATAAGATGTCCAAGTCAAAGGGAAATGCCGTTGACCCTATGGAAGCACTTAATAAGTACGGTGCAGATGCCATCAGATGGTACTTCTACAGCAATTCGGCTCCATGGCTTCCTAACAGATTCCATGAGGATGCAATTGTTGAAGGTCAGAGAAAGTTCATGGGAACCCTTTGGAACACCTATGCATTCTACGTACTTTATGCAGAGATAGACCAGTTTGATCCTACAAAATACAGCCTGGAGTATGATAAGCTTTCCGTAATGGATAAGTGGCTTTTATCAAAGCTTAATTCTATGGTTAAGGTAGTTGATGACAGCTTAGGTGCATATAAGATACCGGAAGCAACAAAGGCACTTTCGGAATTTGTTGATGACCTGAGTAACTGGTATGTAAGAAGATGTCGTGAGCGTTATTGGGCAAAGGATATGCCTCAGGATAAAATAAATGCTTATATGACTCTTTACACTGCACTTGTTACACTTTGTAAGGCTGCAGCACCTATGGTGCCATTTATCACAGAAGATATATATCAGAACCTTGTAGTGAACTTTGATAAAGAAGCACCTATGTCAATTCATCTATGTGACTTCCCTGCTGTAAATGAGGACTTCATAGATGAAGAGCTTGAAGCCAGTATGGATGAAGTCCTTAAGGTTGTTGTATTTGGAAGGGCTGCAAGAAATACTGCCAACATAAAGAGTCGTCAGCCGATAGGCAATATGTATATAAAGGCTAAGAAGGAGCTTGATAGTTTCTTCGTAGACATCATTAAGGAAGAGCTCAATGTTAAGAATGCCGAGTTTAAAGAGGATGTATCTGAATTTTCAAGCTATACCTTTAAGCCGCAGCTTAAGACTGTAGGTCCGAAGTACGGTAAACAGCTTGGAGGAATCAGAGAGTACCTTTCAAACATAGACGGAAATGCCGCAATGGATGAGCTTAAGGCTAACGGAGTGATAAAATTTGATGTAAATGGAGTCGAGGTTTCACTTGCCGAAGAAGATTTACTTATTGACATCGCCCAGATGGACGGCTATGTAACTGATGGTGACAATTATGTAACAGTCGTACTTGATACTACTCTTACACCGGAGCTTATAGAGGAAGGATTTGTAAGAGAGATTATTTCCAAGGTTCAGACTATGCGTAAGGATGCGGGCTTTGACGTTACCGATAAGATAAGACTTTATGTTGAAGGTAATGATAAGATAGCAGATATTATTAACAATAATGAAGATGCTATAAAGAAAATTGTTCTTGCCAATGAGTTTACTTTTGGAAAGACTGACGGATATGTTAAAGATTGGAACATAAATGGAGAGAAAGCTAACTTCGGTGTCGAAGTTATGAAATAATAAGTTGGATGAAATCTCAAATATGAGATGGCATTTGGCTTAAATGTAATAAAGCCTAAGGGTTAGATAATGGTATTTAAAGGAGGAAAGTATGGCAGCAAGTAAGAAGATAGCAGAATTTGACAAGGAAGAATTTAAGAAAGAGGTAATTAATAATGTCAGAATACTCTATAGAAAGACTATAGATGAGGCGACACCTCAGATGATCTTCCAGGCAGTATCATATGCAATTAAAGGAGACATTATAGACAGATGGATAGCTACCCAGAAGGAATATGAGAAGAAGAATGTTAAGACAGTTTATTATATGTCTATGGAGTTTTTAATGGGTAGGGCTCTTGGTAACAATCTTATAAACCTTACTTTTTATAATCAGGTAAAGGAAGCTTTGGATGAACTCGGATTTGACCTCAACTGTATAGAGGATGAGGAACCGGATGCAGCACTCGGTAATGGTGGTCTGGGACGTCTCGCAGCTTGTTTCCTTGATTCACTTGCAACACTTAACTATCCTGCGTATGGCTGTGGTATAAGATATCGTTATGGTATGTTCAAACAGGCAATTGAGGACGGATATCAGATAGAGAAGCCGGATGACTGGCTTAAGGAAGGAAACCCGTTTGAGATTAAACGTTCAGAGTATGCGGTAGATATTAAGTTTGGCGGATATGTACGTGTTGAAAACCGGGATGGTAAGAATGTTTATATCCAGGACGGATATCAGTTGATTCGTGCTATTCCATATGATATGCCTGTAATCGGATATGGTAACAATGTTGTAAATACACTTAGAATCTGGGATGCAGAAGCAGCTCAGGAATTCAACCTTGATTCATTTGATAAAGGTGAATATCAGAAGGCAGTTGAAGAGGCTAACCTTGCAAGAACACTTGTTGAGGTGCTTTATCCTAACGACAACCATTATTCAGGTAAGGAGCTTAGATTAAAACAGCAGTATTTCTTTATCTCAGCTTCAGTTCAAAGAGCAATCCTTAAGTTTAAGGAGAACAATGATGATATAAGAAAGCTTCCTGAAAAGGTTACTTTCCAGATGAATGATACTCATCCTACAGTAGCCGTTGCAGAGCTTATGAGAATACTTGTAGATGAAGAAGGTCTTGAGTGGGATGAAGCATGGGATATCACTTGCAGAACATGTGCTTATACTAACCATACAATTATGGCAGAGGCTCTTGAGAAGTGGCCTATAGACTTATTCCAGAGACTTCTTCCGAGAATCTATCAGATAGTAGATGAGATTAACAGAAGATATATGGCTCTTATCGCTTCAAAGTATCCTGGAAATGAAGAAAAGATTAAGAGTATGGCTATCCTTTATGATGGTCAGGTTAAGATGGCTCATCTTGCTATCGCCGGCAGCTATTCGGTAAATGGTGTTGCCAAACTTCATACTGAGATTCTTAAGAAGAGAGAGCTTAAAGATTTCTATGAGATGAGACCTGAGCAGTTTAACAACAAGACCAATGGTATCACTCAGAGAAGATTCCTTCTTCATGGTAATCCACTTCTTGCCGATTGGGTTACTAAGAAGATTGGTGATGGCTGGATTACAGACTTAAGCCAGATTTCAAAGCTTAAGAAATGTGCAACTGAAAAGAAGTCTCAGAAGGAATTCATGGATATCAAGTATAAGAACAAGGTTCGTCTTGCTGAGTATATCAAGGAGCACAACGGCATAGAGGTTGATCCTAATTCAATCTTTGATGTTCAGGTTAAGAGACTTCATGAGTACAAGAGACAGCAGCTCAATATCCTTCACATTATGTACCTTTACAATCAGTTGAAGGCTAATCCGAAGATGGACTTTGAGCCAACAACATTTATCTTTGGTGCAAAGGCAGCAGCCGGATATAAGACTGCTAAGCTTACTATAAAGCTTATTAACTCGGTAGCTGATGTTATCAACAATGACATGTCAATAAACGGCAAAATAAAGGTTGTATTTATTGAAAATTACAGAGTTTCAAACGGTGAGATTATATTTGCGGCAGCGGATGTTTCAGAGCAGATTTCAACAGCTTCAAGAGAGGCTTCAGGTACAGGTAATATGAAGTTTATGTTAAATGGTGCACCTACGCTTGGTACTATGGATGGTGCTAACGTTGAAATCGTTGAAGAAGTAGGTGAGGAGAATGCATTTATCTTTGGTTTATCAGCCGAAGAGGTTATGAGATATGAGCGTGAAGGCGGATATCATCCACTTGATATCTATAACTCTAATCCTGATGTAAAGAAGGTTCTTGATCAGCTTATCGACGGAACTTATTCAAAGAATGACAAAGAATTATTCAGACCTTTATATGATTCTCTTATCCAGAAAGACGTTTACTTTACATTAAAGGATTTTGATTCTTACAAGGAAGCACAGCAGAGGGTTAACAAGGCATACAAAGATAAGACTAACTGGGCTAAGATGGCTATCCTCAACACTGCATGTGCAGGTAAGTTCTCATCCGACAGAACCATCGAGGAGTACGCACAGGAAATCTGGAAGCTCGAAAAGGTTGAGGTTAAGCTGTAAGCAAGGGGTCGGTTATATAGACTGTACATCCATGTCATATATTATAAGCAAGGTACTCGCATAGCACGTTTGCACTCATTGAAACATGTAGGAGTACTAACCTCAAGAAAATTCGGCAGTAAACTGTTTTAGTATAAATACAAACAGTTTACTGCCTTTTTTCTTTCGCTAAGTGCTCACATGTTTCAAACGGCTATGCTAAGCACCTGCTTATAATATACGACATGGACGTACCCTATATAACCGACACGCTTCGCGTAAATCTCCTAACTTTTAAATTAAATCATTCATTTCCTTTTTCAGTAATAGCTATATCTAAAATTTAAACAAATATTTAATATCATCCTACCATAAGCCTAACCACATTTCAATGTTAAACTCAGAGCATATTACTACACACGCGAAGCGTGTCCTTCGAAGACCTGATATATGATGAGCACCCTTAAAAAAGCTCACCCGGCAGTTACACCCTTAAAATCCTGCCGACCAGCATCTGGATAAACCCGAGTTTTTAGCATGTTTAAGCTTGCGGATGCATAAAATGTACTAATGAGGTTTGTACATTTGCGGGGTGTTTATGGGAGAGAAGCTTACTATAGTGGTTGCGATGGCGGTTATTATGGTTATGATGCCGTATCTGATAACGATGGCAGTAAACGGTAAGAAAGAAGATAATGATTTAAAATTGAAAAATATAAATACCGGCAGGGATGTGCTCATAAACATAAACGGAAAAAATGAGCTTATGGATGTGGAGGAGTACATAGCCGGAGTGCTGCCATCGGTTGCCGGACCGGAAAATAATGATGAAATGCTGGCGGCACAGGCGGTAGCTATAAGAACGCAGATTTATTATCTTATGGGAAATGAGACGGTTATCAGGGAAGAGAACCTTACATATGAATATTATACTAAAGAAAAATACATAGAAAAATGGGGTAAAACCAGTTATAGCGATAATGAAAAAAGATATGAAAATGCTGTGATGTCAACGATTGGAAAAATAATAGAATAAATTGAATAAATTAAAAAATATGTGCTCATAATATTTTTAGCAAAGGACTATAAAGGTCATAAGTTAAAAATCAGGAGGCATATTTTTATGAATAAAATGGCAGACTTTTTCAGGTCAAAGGGATTTTACATTGCACTTGGTGTAGGTATATTTGCACTTGTTGCCCTTATGGTTGCATATAACATAAGAAGCAATAAAAAAGAGCTTGGCGGCAAGCAGGCGATAGATTTAAACCAGCCTATATTAAGTGATGCGGATGATGAGATAAATGATAGTACAGATAATAATGATACAGTTGTTGCAAATGCAGATCCAAAGAAGGAGGTAGCAGGAGAAACCGATGCTGCAAAGGATGCAGATGTGACATCAGGTAGTGATAAAAAGACAGATTCAAGCAGTGATTCTGTTATAGGAAATGAGCAGGCATCTAACAACGACAAGGATGTTGCAAATGGTGATGAGGTCGTAGGTGTAACAAGTGACGGAACAATTGTTGCGGAGGATGTAACTCTTCAGGCAAGCTTTTCTTATGATGGAGAGCAGACTCTTGCCTGGCCGGTAATCGGAAATGTTATACTTCCTTTCAGTATGGATACAACGGTTTATTTCCAGACCTTGGATGCATACAGATGTAACAGGGGTATGCTTATAGAAGGCGAGGAAGGAGCAAATGTTCTTGCTGCATATGAGGGTGTTGTAACAGCAGTTGAGGATACTAAAGAATTCGGAACAATTGTCAAGATTGATATGGGTAATGGTTATGAAGCTACCTACGGACAGCTTATGAATGTATGTGTATCTGTTGGAGATACTGTTTCACTCGGACAAAACATAGCAGAGATAGGACCGGTATCAAGCTATTACACAAAGGAAGGAACACATCTTTACTTTGCAATAACCAAGGATGGTACTCCGGTTAATCCGCTTATGTTAATCAGATAAGTAAAAAATATTATAGTTTGAATGTTTATAAGATTTAGGAAAGAAGTATTCTTGTCTCGACAGAGTACTTCTTTTTTTGGGTCAGAGGACATGTATGTGTAATTTAAGATAATCAGAAAAAATATCATTCAATTCCTTGACATATATATATGTGTGATGTATATTGACAATATAATCAAAATATTTTAACGAGGAGATTTAAACTATGTTAGAGAAAATGAAAGAAATCATTTCAGCTCAGTTAAATGTTGATGAGTCTGATATTGAATTATCTACATCTTTTAAGGATGATCTTGGTGCTGATTCACTTGATTTATTTGAGCTTGTTATGGCACTTGAGGAGGAGTACAACTGTGAGATACCACAGGATGATCTTACTCAGATTGAGACTGTAGAGGATGTAATTAAGTACCTCAAGGATATGGGTATTGAAGAATAGTTTAAATAATTGATTGCATATAAAAAGAGGCGTCTGTTTATCAGAGGCCTCTTTTTATATGTGTTTGATTAATGAAATTCATATGTAAATATCATTTTTATATTAAATTATTCCTTTAACTCAACCTTTTTCTTTAAGCTTGACCACATATATATAATAACCTGTCCCGGTATACCCAGTATCAACATAAGTAACATCCTTTTACCAAATGGCAAAAGGCTTAACACAATTGATAAAAGTGATGACCACATAAGAAGTGATATGATAAAATAATTTCTTCTTTTGTTAAACCACAGACTGTTAAATACCAGCCATACTATCGCTGAGGCGGGGATTGCATATACAAAGGCAAGCCAGTGAAAATATATATCTTCTGTAAATATATCTGACATTACAAATGCAAGGGTCGCAACCAGCCATACGAGTATAATGCTCATACCGGTTATAAAGCCATGCTTTCTAAGGGGACTGCTCATATATATAAATTTATTCTTTGTCTTGCCGGTGGAAGCTGTATCGGATTCGGCTTTATTATCATCACCTGTTGCGGCATCATAATTTTCGGTAGTCTTTGCTTCGTCAATTTGTGAAAATGAATCGTTATCAACCTTATTTGCATCTTCAAAGTTGTCGGAGTATGAGCCTTCTTCTTTCGTCTCAACTTTTCTTTCATTATCATCCGTTACCAGATAATCAAGTGTAACAGAAAACAAATCAGCGATTTCTTTTAATACGGCAACATCGGGCATTGACTCAGCACGCTCCCACTTTGAAACAGCTTTATCGGAATAATTAAGTCGTGAAGCAAGGTCACTCTGTGTCATATTATTTTTCTGTCTTAAGTTGGATATGTTTTTTGCAATTATTGGTTTTAAATTTTGCATATTTTCCTCTTAATATCTATAATTAATATCACCCAACCAATATAACATATTATTTTTTTTAAATCAATGCTTAATATGGTTAAAAACCACGTTTTTATGCCAAACTCTACTGCCGGTTCTACCCGTGGTAGAGTCAAAAATTGCCAAATTAAACTATCTGTATAGGGAAAAAACGACTTGTAGATTGATTAAAGTTGTCTTTTTTATTTATAATAGGTGTGTAATTTTGACAATGTTATGAAGAATTATTGTGTGAATAAGGAGATTGATTATGAGCAACTACGTTATATTTACTGATTCGGGCTGCGATACTTCAGCAGAGGTTTTAAATGAATGGGGAATTATCAAGAAGGATTTAACTTTTAGATTTGAAGGTGTGGATAAAGAATATCTTGACAGTGAGATGCCGGTAAAGGAATTTTATCAGAGAATGAGAGATGGTGAGATTGCCAAGACTTCTGCAATCAATTCAGAAACCTTTAAGGAGGCATTTAAGGCTGAGCTGGATAAGGGCAATGATGTTTTGTTCGTAGCATTTTCATCAGGTATAAGTGCTACATATAATTCAGGACGTATAGCTGTGGAAGAATTAAAGGAGGAGTATCCGGACAGAACTCTTTATGCGGTTGACAGCTTGTGTGCATCTGTCGGAAACGGTCTTTTGCTTTATATGTTATCCGAAAAGAAAAAAGAGGGTGCAAGTATAGATGAGGCTTATCAGTTCCTTATGGATAACCGTATGTCTATCGCGCATTGGTTTACCGTAGAGGATCTTAAGTATTTAAAGAGAGGCGGACGTATAAGTGCTGCATCGGCATTTGTGGGAACGGTTCTTAACATCAAGCCTGTTCTCCATGTGGATGAAGAAGGAAAGCTTATCAATATGGCAAAGGTTCGTGGCAGAAAGGCTGCATTAAAAACCTTAGCAGATAAATATACAGAAACAGCTCTTAATCCTGAAAATGGTCTTGTTTTCATCGGTCAGACAGACAGTATGGACGATGCAAAAGCTTTGGCTGCCATGCTTAAGGAGCGTCACGGCGTGGATGTAAAGCTTTTCTCAGACGTTGGACCGGTAATCGGAGCGCATACAGGACCGGGGCTTGTGGTAATGTGCTTCCCGGCTAAAGAAAGATAAATTACGGTTGTAGGGCAAGGGTTGGCAGGATTTGCAGTTATTTTATAGCTTCATTGAGTACGTCGAGGTTTTCTTTCATAATGGAGAGGTAGGTTGCTCCGGCTTCAACGTCTTTTGAGGTTGTACCCTGCATAGAGTTTAGGGATAGGATTTGTTGATCCTTAGAGGTTGTGTTCTCTATGATGGTCTTTGCTATGGAGTCACTGGAGTTTTCGATTATCAGGACTGTATTTAAGTCGAGCTCGTCAATTTTTTCCGCAAGGAAAACTACAGTTTCAAAGCTTGCTTCAGTTTCAGCACTGCAGCCTGAAAAGGCGGCATAGTATTTGAGGCCGTAGTCATCTACTAAGTATCTGAATGGAAAGCGGTCCCCAAATAAAACCGTATCTGTTGAGGCATTGTCTACTACAGTTTTGTAATCATTATCCAGAGAGTCCAGTTGTTCGATGTAGGCATCTGCATTTTTGGTGTAGGTGTCCTTGTTTTCAGGATCGGCTTCACCTAAAACCTCTGAAATTTCCTTAACTAAAATCTGTGCATTTCTGAGAGAAAGCCATACGTGTTCATCGTATTCAACTTCTTCCTCTTCTTCTGCTTCTTCTTCCTCTGCTTCCATACCCGCTACAGTCTCTTCTTCCTTTACACTGTCACCAAGGACATCAAGCAAATCTATAACCTTCATGTCTTTATTGGTAGCTTCCGAAAGGGCATCCTTTACCCAAGTATCAGATTCTCCGCCTACATATATAAATACATCGCAGGTTGCTATGGTTGCGATATCAGCAGCAGTAGGCTGGAAGCTGTGTAAGTCAACTCCGTTGTCAAGAAGCATGGTAACCTCGGCATCCTCTGCTTTATCTCCAAGAATCACATTTACCCAGTCGTACTCCGGAAAGATGGTAACCACGATTTTTAATTTATCAGAATCACTTTTTAAATCAGGTGCGCTGCAGGCAGAAAGAGAAGCCATAAGCATGGCCGCAACTATTATAAAAGAAAGAATTTTCTTAAATTTCATTATTTTAATCTCCGTTTCATCAAGGTTTAATAATTTTTAAGCCATCATAAATTAAACAGCTGCCGCACATTCGGCACATAAGCCGTAAAAGGTTGTTCTCATAGGATTTATCTTAAATCCGTGATGCTTTGTTATATGATTTTCAAATTCGGTTATTTCATGGCACTCCAGATGGATAAGCCTGCCACACCTCTCACATTTTAAGTGATAGTAAGGGGTTTTGCTTTCAGCAGCTTTTGACTCGCCGATATATTCGTAGCAGGCACAGCTGGTTTCATCGATAAGGTATTTTTTGATCTTGCCCTCGTTCATAAGCTGCTCCAGCTGTCTGTAAACTGTCGTAGTTCCGACAGGTATATTATTATTCTTAAAAAAGCTGCATACATCAGCTGCAGTAAAGTGCTTTCTTCCAACTGTTCCCATATATTCAAGCATATGCTCACGCTGCTTGGTCTTATATTTAGCTTTATCAGCCATAATATCCCCTCCTCATAATAAAAATGAAAACCATTTTCAAATTGAAATTATAATCTTTTATAATTTGGTTGTCAAGTTATTTATATAAAGCGTAGCACATTCGCATTTCGCTTCGCTCCATGCTCATGTCGCGCTGTCGCGCTATCGTCAGCTTACAATACGTGCAGTTTCGTGAGCAAGCTCACATCTGCACGATTGTAAACTGATGGCACCGCTCATAGAAACGCGCAAAAAAACACCGACCCCGCAGCTGTTATGTCTGCAAAACCGATGCTTTTGAAAAGTGGGCCGCCGGGGGCTCGAACCCCGCACACCCTGATTAAGAGTCAGGTGCTCTACCAAATGAGCTAGCGGCCCGTATTTAACTGTGTTTTTTTTGTGTTCTGCAATGAACAAATGAAATTATATATCATTAAGTTGAGAAATGCAAGGCTTTTTTTTAAAATTTTCCATTTTTTCTGCATTTTGTCGATTTGCACGATTTTTTGCAAGGATTATAGCAATTTTTAATAATAGCAAGGTTGCAGCCGAGGTTTCTCAACATCTTATTTATTCCCTTTTTACCATAAATATATGCACTTAATTTATATTTTAATTTTGAGCTGCCCACAATAACAAGACCTTTTATTTAACTTGTTATTATAATATTCAACAGCTTTTGATAGTGATACGTAAAAAAAGTTATAAATAAAATTTTCTGTATATAAGTTTATTCCGGAAAATAAACAATTCTGCAGATGGGATTACCCATGCTTGAAAAGCGCTCCTCGTATTCGGTCATGACATTTCCTTCGGCATATTCAGAATGATGAAGGTCATAGGTTACACTTTCCTTCCTCCAGCCGGCTTCGTCCGCCTGTTCGACAGTAAAGTCAAATAAAGGCCTGTTATCCGTTTTGAAGGTTACACCACCGCCTGCGCTTAATATATTTTTGTATCTTTCCAAAAACTGAACGGAGGTAAGTCTTCTTTTTGCGTGCCTGTCTTTAGGCCAAGGGTCTGAAAAGTTCAGATAGATATAGGAAACCTCTCCCTTGTCAAATACATTTTCAAGATATTCGGCTTCCATGCGGATAAAATAAAGATTTGGAAGCTTTTCTATCTCCTGTTTTTCGATTGCACGGATTAAGACACTGGAAAATTTCTCGATTCCGACATAGTTTATATCCGGATGAAGTCTCGCCATATCCATTATAAATCTGCCCTTGCCCATGCCTACCTCGATATAAATCGGGTTATCGTTTCCAAAGAGCTCGTGCCATCTGCCCTTCATGGTCTGCTCGTCTCTTACAACGTATTCATTTACGGCTATGACCTCGCGGGAGCCTTTAACATTTCTTAGTCTCATTTTATAAACCTCATTTTCAGATATATTTTCATAAAACAAATCTTTTTTCTATAAGTATTTCCGAGTGGAGAAAGTACCGTAAAGGATGTTTTATTTAAATGAAATCCTTCTTGGGAAGGATATTATAACATTTTATGACATTTTTGGATAGTCTTTAAATTATATTGCTTAGTCTTATGTATCATCAAAAGAATTAATTGCGTTTTTTGGCTTGTAAATTCTAATGATTTATAGGATAATAAATAAGTGTGGTTTAGAATTAAAATAATTTAGAATTTATATTTAATTTAAAATTAATGATTTAAAGGATACCATGAAAATGAAATTTAAACGTTTAATCTCATTTTTTATGATTTTTATATTTCTGTTTTCGGCAGGTCTTGACGCGCTTGCCGAGGAAACCGAAGAGGTAACTACAGAATATCCAAAGACAACCGAGTACCCTGATGAACCGGGACGGATGCCGGATACGGTCGGTGAGGCGTGCATTGTTATGGATGCTGCGACCGGACAGATTTTATATGAAAAAAATGCGTATCAGAAAATGTATCCCGCCAGCATAACTAAAATTATGACAGCGCTTCTTGCCATCGAGAACGGTGATATGAATGACACTATAGTTATGTCCGATACAGCGGTTTGGGGCATAGAGCGTGGCAGCACTCATATAGCTTTAGATGTGGGAGAGGAGATAAATTTTGAGGATGCGCTTTATGCGGTTTTGGTGGTTTCGGCAAATGAGGCTGCGTGGGCTGTGGCTGAACATATCGCCGGAACACTCGAAAATTTCTGCGATATGATGAATCAAAAGGCCGAGGAGCTTGGATGCGTATCGACACATTTTGTAAATGCAAACGGTCTTCATGACGATGATCACTACACCTGTGCGTATGACATGGCTCTGATAACCAGAGAAGCCTTAAAATATGATAAGTTCAGGGAAATTACCGCAACCACCTATTATATGATTCCACCTACCAATATGAACGAGGAACAGCGTGATCTTTGGCAGGATAATAAGCTTATAAAGGAAGCTTCGGATTTTTATTATGAGTATTGTGAGGGCGGTAAGACAGGCTTTACAGATGAGGCGAGGGGAACTCTTGTTGCATGGGCAAAAAAGGGAGATGTTGAGCTCATTTTCGTAACTATGCACAACTATCCGACGACCACCTCCTATACGGATGCAAAAGCCATGTTTGAATATTTCTTCAATAATTATTACTATGCCAAGCCGCTTTCTTCCTATGAGTTTTCCGAGGAAGATGTTGCGGAGGCTGAGCTTGCGCTCAATAAATATTTCGAGGGAACAAATGATGGTATACTATCTTTGTCGGTAGATAAGGATGCAGAGTTTTTAATTAAAAACAGTGTGAGTGAGGGAAATGCAGTTATCTCCTATGACACTGAAACCATAAATGAAGAAGAAAAACGTGTTGGAACGATTTCCGTAGGTGACGGAAGTGAGGTTTTTATGGAGCTTCCGGTATACTATGACGGTTACGTTTATAAGCCGCTTCCAAAAACCGAGGAGGGCGCAGACATAGAAGAGGTTATCAACACGGAAAATGCGAAAAAGGATAAATCCTCGCATAAGTTTATGAAGATATTTATGATAGTAATTGCAGTGCTTATGGTGGCACTGATAGTACTTATAATTTTGCGTGTAAGATATGTCAGAAGGCAGCGGGAGATAAGAAGAAGGATAAGTGCAAAAAGGCGTATTAATAACCGGAGAAGATAAGAGGTTTTAAATACATTTAAAAGATAAATTATGAGGTGAGAGAAAATGGAGAACCATGCAAAAGCGGATTTGGAAATAATTCAAAATGCCAACCAGGCCATGCTTGATTATTTTAACGATGCATTTATTGATGATCTGGAAAATATTCAGGACCTTAAGACGCAGGCGTTTGAAATTGATATTAAGCTGGATGAGCTGTATAAGACAAAGGATATCTATGCCTTAAAGTCCGGTTCAAAGAAAAGTGTTTTTTCGCCTATTCCGATGGAGGCTGAGGAAACCGGAAAGAGCAAGGTTATAGATGATCAGATAAATGATTTAAATGATGTAAAGGATCTCTTGAATGCAAAGATTATCAATCTTGAATCCTCGCTTAACATACTTAAAAAACGTCTTAATGTGCTAAATGAAGCGCAGGATGCTATTAACTCACTCAGCCTCAAATACGGAGAATCCGGTTCAGAGCTTTCCGATGATGATTTTATGTTTGTATCGGATGATAAAAATGATAATAAATCGGAGCATGGATATAATATCCTTATGCTTGATGCATTTGACGATACCTACATTTCCACTATAATACAGAGAAATATCAAAGAAGGAATCGAAAGCATCAATCATAAGCTGGAGGTGCTTTCCTACCTGCTTGGAACAGACATTTCAAGGGCCAAGCTTACACTGAAGGATGTACAATATAACTCAAAGAAAATTCTTGATTCGGTCAATGATATAGAAGCTAAGCTTTCCACGCAGTTTGATTCGTCAAAGCCTCTGCTTGGTCAGCTTGAAGAATATATAATGGAAAAAAGAGAAGCAAATCCAAAATTCCTCATAGAATCTAATCTTGAATATACAGATTATGAGCTTGCGCTTCATCCTGTATTTTCGATTAATTTATTTAGACTTTTGGAGATATTTTTTGATAATATATTTAAGCATGCAGATGCCAATAAGATCAACTTTGATCTGTCACTCAGCCAAAATGTTATCGAGGTTTTGATTAGTGATAACGGAGTCGGTATAGATTCTGATTATCTTACAAAGTCTCCATGGTACAGCAGCCTGCACAAGGCTCACGAGACTATCTATCTTTTAAACGGTAATTTGAATATCACCAAGGGCGAGGACAAGGGTACAACCGTAAAATTCAGATTTCCGATACAGAATTAAATAAGACAGGGAATTATTGTTTTGAAGTTTTAGTAAAAATAAAATTGAATTAATAATGCTAACCGGAGGACATTATGAAAAGTAAAATAATTGATTTAATAGCAGAAAATGTTGATGCACTTTCAAAGGAGGAAATATCGGATTTAATAGAGATACCGCCTAAACCTGAACTTGGAGATTTTGCATTTCCTTGCTTTAGACTTGCCAAGGCTATGAGAAAGGCACCGCAGATGATTGCAGCGGATATAAAGGCAGGCATAGAAGGCTCGGAGGGCGCTTCATTTATAGATGAAATACGTGTCGAGGGTGCGTATCTTAATTTCTTTATAAAGAAGGATATCTTTGTAAAGTCTATGGTTTGCGCAGCCTTTGACGAGACATACGGTGCATCGGATATGGGAGAGGGACAGACCATCTGTATAGATTATTCATCACCAAATGTTGCGAAGAACTTCCATGTGGGACATCTTAGAACTACAATTATCGGAAATTCACTTTATAAAATATTTTCAAAGCTTGGCTATAAGGTTGTAAGAATCAACCACCTCGGCGACTGGGGTACTCAGTTTGGTAAGCTTATCGTTGCCTATAAGGCATGGGGTGATGAGGAGACTGTCAAAAAGGACGGTGTCGGAGAGCTTATGAAGCTTTATGTAAAATTCCATGAGGAGGCTGAGAAAAATCCTGCGCTTAACGATGAGGCACGTGCATGGTTTGCAAAGATGGAGCAGGGGGATGAGGAAGCTTTAAAGATATGGCAGTGGTTTAAGGATATAAGCTTGATTGAATATAAGCGTACCTATGATTTGCTCGGTATGGATTTTGACTACTACCTTGGTGAGAGTTTCTACCGCGATAAAACCGAGGATGTCGTAAAGAGGATAACAGATGCCGGGCTTCTTAAGGACAGTGAGGGTGCAAAGATTGTCGACCTTGAAGAGTATAACATGGCACCTTGTCTCATCCTTAAAAATGACGGAAGCTCGATATATGCAACCCGTGACCTTGCTGCGATTTTCTACCGCAAGGAAACCTATAATTTTGTAAAATGCTTATACGTAACAGGACAGGAGCAAAAGCTTCATTTTGCCCAGGTATTTAAGGTTGTTGAGCTTCTCGGAAACGAATGGGCCAAGGATCAGCTTATTCACATCCCTTACGGTTTAGTAAGTCTCGAGGGTGCAAAGCTTTCGACAAGAAGCGGAAATATCATCTATGCCGAGGATATCCTGCTTGAAGCAATTTCAAAGATTAAAGAGATTATCGAAGAAAAAAATCCTGATCTTCCGGATAAGGACGAAACTGCAAAGAAGATTGGTGTCGGTGCAGTATTATTTAACGACTTATATAATCAGCGTATCAAGGATGTTTCCTTTAAGTGGGAGAAGCTTCTTAACTTTGACGGTGAGACCGGTCCATACGTCCAGTACACCTATGCACGTTGTGCAAGCATTCTTAGAAAGCTCGATGATTACACACCATCGACCGACATTGATTTTTCCATCCTCACTGATGCAGATTCTATGGAACTTTTAAAAGAGATAAGCCGCTTCCCTAAGGTTATTAAGGATGCAGCAGATAAGTTCGAGCCATCAGTGGTTGCAAGATTTGCAGTTGATATAGCGCAAGCCTTTAACAAGTTTTACAATGCAAACCGTATCAACGTAGATGAAGCTGACATACGTAACGCAAGAGCAGCTCTTGTCTACATTACCAAGAAAACCATCAAGGACGCTATGCTCCTTCTCGGCATCGAATGCCCTGAACAGATGTAGCACTTGGGGTTCCTGCCTTTGGTAGGTACAAGCTTCCTGCGGATAGGGAATGTAATTTAGTTTTTTAAATGGCAGAATAAAAAATCAGCCGGTTATTACAACATGTCATCAATTTGTTAAATCAGCGCACTAATACTTTTGTTATTCGCACGAAACCGAAAACTCGCTTCGCTCAGACAGTTCGGTTTCTGAGCGAATATCTTCAAGTATTCGTTGCTGATTTTACACAAATCGGACAAATTGTTGTAATAACCGGCTATTTCTTATTCCGCCATATTTTATTTCCTGATACATTCCCTATCCGCAGGAAGCTTGTACCGTCAGCATGAAACAGCACATACGTGCTGTTCCATACTGACTATATTAACCAAGAACAACCTCAACTGTGTGGGTAGCGCCGTCACCGATTACAGGGATTACGTTGCCGTCTACAGCCTTGCCATCTACTGACATGCTCTTAACGCCCTTTGAAACGTGATCAGGGTTAGTAACCTTGATATCGTAAGTGTCGCCTCTGAACTGTCTTGAAGCTGTGAAGCCGTCCCACTCCTTTGGAATAGATGGGTCAATCTTAAGTCCGCCAAAGTCAGGAATGATACCTAAGATGTACTGTGATACTGCTACGAAGTTCCATGCAGCGGTACCTGTAAGCCATGAGTTCTTAGCCTCACCTGAACGTCCTGCGTCCTTACCTGCTATCATCTGAGCATATACATAAGGCTCAGTTCTGTGTAAGTCTGAAATATCCTCAAGGTAAGCAGGTGCGATACGTGAATACCAGTCGTATGCCTTGTCACCCTGTCCTGCATAAGCAGCAGCTGCGATCATCCAAGCATTGTTGTGGCAGAATACACCGGCATTCTCCTTGTAACCTGCAGGATATGTAGAAATCTCACCATATTCGATAAAGTACTTGGTAAATGCAGGATTGTTAAGTACAAGACCATACTTGCATCCAAGCTTGTCCTCTACTGCATCGATAATCTTCTCTGCATAACCGTCTTCCTTACCGATATCTGACATAATACCGAAGCCCTGTGGCTCGATAAATATCTTACCCTCTTCACACTCGTTGGAACCAACCTTCTTACCAAAGTCATCGTATGCTCTGATAAACCAGTTGCCATCCCAACCACTCTTAAGGATATTATCCTTCATCTTATCTATCTCAGTTTGAGCTGCCTTAGCACCTTCAGTATCTCCCTTGTACTCGCAAAGCTCTACATAAAGCGGAGCAGTGTATGTAAAGAGTGTTGCAACAAACATTGACTCTGCAACCTTTGAATACTTATCATCACCATACTTAGGTGAAGTGTAAGTCTGGAAGCTTTCACCAGGTACTGATGAGAAGCAGGAAAGATTAAGACAATCGTTCCAGTCAGCTCTCATGCTGAGTGGAAGTCCGTGAGGACCTACGTTATTAACTACTCTGTAGAATGACTGCTTTAAGTGATGCATCATTGGCTGTGCAAGCTTTTCGTCATTTCTGTAAGGAACCATTTCGTCAAGGATTGAGTAATCGCCTGTCTCCTTGATATATGCTGCAGTTGAAAGAATCATCCACAATGGATCATCTGAGAAGTCACCGCCGACAGCATCATTACCCTTCTTAGTAAGAGGCTGATACTGATGGAAGCATCCACCGTCTTCAAATTGAGTTGCAGCAAGGTCTAAGATTCTCTCTCTTGCTCTGTCAGGAATCTGATGTACGAAACCAAGTAAATCCTGATTGGAATCTCTGAATCCCATACCACGTCCGATACCACTTTCGAAATAAGAAGCGGAACGTGACATATTGAAAGTTACCATACACTGATACTGATTCCAGATGTTAACCATACGGTTCATCTTGTCATCAGGTGTCTCAACCGAATACTTGGAAAGAAGGTCATTCCACATAGTCTTATTTGCTTCAAATGCTGCATCAACCTTTTCAGTAGTATCGAACTTAGCTATCATATCGTAAGCATTGTCCTTTTTCATGGTTCCGTCAGCATTCCACTTGTCATCACCATTCTCAACATAACCGAGGATGAAGATAAGATCCTTAGTTTCACCAGGATTAAGTGTAATATCGATGCTGTGTGAAGCGATAGGTGACCATCCGTCAGCCTTTGAGTTATTGGACTTGCCGTTAACAACTGCATCAGGATTCTGGAAACCGTTGTATAAGCCCATAAATGATTCACGGTCACAGTCATAACCATTTATAGGTGAATTAACTGTATAGAATGCAAAGTGATCACGACGCTCTTTGTATTCTGTCTTATGGAATAATGTTGATCCTTCAACCTCAACCTCACCTGTATTGAAGTTTCTCTGGAAGTTGGTTGAATCGTCTTCAGCATTCCATAAACACCACTCAAGGAATGAGAAAAGTGTAAATGTTTTCTTAGTTGTTGCTTCGTTTGTAAGAACTACCTTCTGAATTTCGCCCTGATAGTTCTGTGGAACGAAAAATGTAACCTCAGCCTTAAGGCCATTGCTCTTACCTGTAATTATGGTATATCCCATACCATGACGGCACTGATAAAACTCAAGCTCTCTTTTTACAGGTGACCAGCCCGGTGACCAGATATTTCCATCTTCATTTATGTAGAAATAACGTCCACCCATATCAACCGGTACATTGTTATAACGATATCTTGTGATTCTTCTAAGACGAGCATCTTTGTAGAAGTGGTAACCTCCTGCTGTATTAGAAATCAGAGAGAAGAAATCCTGTGTTCCAAGGTAGTTAATCCAAGGATAAGGAGTTCTTGGTGATGTGATGACGTATTCTTTGTTTGCGTCATCAAAGTAACCAAATTTCATGTAGTATACCTTCCTTTCATAAAACGCTACTCTCATTATATAATAAAAGTGCATAAAAGACAATAAAAATTCTTTTATTTTTGGGACAAATTATACAATAAAAACTCCTGTTTGAATGGGGGTAATAAATTCCGGTTTGTCGCATAATAGTGGGTATCCGTACCACTGCTTATATACGACTTCACGCTTTTTTAGTTTTTCTAAAGCGAAAAGTATATGAAAAGGCTGA
>CACWQH010000040.1 GCA_902762955.1 uncultured Lachnospiraceae bacterium | reverse complement strand
AATCGGAATTTATACTGCGGCTTTTGTAAATCCTTTCGCCATGTCGATTTGCTGGATTAACCCGGCTGTTCCGTTTTCGTGTAAGAATACTCCGGAACGCCTTATCTGTGCATTGTGTGAATTATCTTCAATCGATTTAAGTGCAAATTCCGAACGTGCACTTCCGAGATAGATAGCTCCAAGCTTTGCATCACGAAGATTGATGAGCTTATCATTTCCGGCATCGTCCTTTTGCCATACAGAAAGCTTGTCATAGATTTCATCTGCTTCATCTATCCAACCGTTTCCGTCAGTATCATACTCGGATAATTCTGCAAATCCGTTTCCGGTTTTAGAACCGAACATCTCGCTTCCATCACCTATTTTTCCATCACCATCTTTGTCGTAGCATAAAAAGCCTGCGCCCTTTGATAAAAGCGATATACTATCCTTAGTACCGTCTCCGTCTATATCAAAGGACCATTTCTGATCACTTACAGATATAGGACTGCCATCCAGACTTATTACCAAAGGATCCGTCATAATTGCTTCTATGCCTTGATTTACGATGTCAATGGATTCACAATAATCTCTTGACATGGAAAGCTCGAGATTAAAGTCAAGCTCTCTTCCGTCAGCGGTTTTTACCTTACCGGTTGTTTCAAAGGACATACCGGCGCTTTCTTCATACTCAATGCTGTAATAATCCGTTCTTCGCCAGTAATTATAGTTTCCTCCGAAGGCTCCGCTTGTAAGGTCAAGCTGATTTCCGGAAAGAAGCTTGTGCCTCATGGCCTTATCTCTTGCTCCTATCATAAGAGAAAGACTATGCCTGAATTCAATCATAAAAATTCTAAGCTGGAGCAACAGATTTTCTCTGTCATCCTCTCTTACCTTAACAGCAGAAGGTAATGTGTTGCTGTAGGGTTCACTCTTTAAAACCTGCTTTGGTGATGAATGATCATCCGTTCCATCCTCGATATGCTCCTCCATACTCTTTTCATAGGATGCAGAAAATGAATTCTCGGAAAAATTCATCGCACCTGTACTCAGGTTTTGCATAAGTGTCCCACTTGTCTGTCTGTAGGTTCTTTTTTCTGTGCTCTTGGCAGACATACCTACCGAACTTTGGCTAATAATCATATTGTCCCTCCTTTATTTCACGGATAGCCGCGAAACAAATCAGTCTACTCAAAGGAGGTAACTTCCTAAAAAGTATATCGACTGCGGAGGGACAATTCTTAAGGACTATTAAGTTTCAAAAATGTACTTGTTGTGAAACGACTGTTTTTATGTCTGAACAAATTTATTTATAACAACTAATCTCAAGAAAACAATCTTAATAAACTATTTTTTATCCGATTATGCATCATCAAAAATAAAATCATTTCACCTTATTAATCCATGAAATATACTACTTTTTCTTCATACGCTCCAGAACCATATCATAGCTGTCATTTCCGTAATTAAGCGAACGGTTTACCCTGCTTATGGTGGCGGTTGAAGCACCGGTTTTTTCTGCAACCTCTATATAAGTGTGCTTTTCCTTTAGCATCTTTGCAACAGCAAATCTCTGAGCTATGGATAAAACTTCATTTACTGTACATACGTCCTCAAAAAAATCAAAACACTCATCAATATTTTCAAGTGTAAGTATAGCTTCAAACAACTCCTTTACACTATCATTTCTAATCGTCTTCCCCATTTAATCACCTTCTACTTATTTTCCTTCTGCACCCAAACTGCAACTGCTCCCCTGTTTACATAGAAGTTTCCACAGCCATCTTCATCAATCTTGATGTTATATCTGGCATTGCCCATAGCATCTGCGAAGTGACAGCCTGCAAACTGCTTACCGATGTACATACGCTTGGTTCCGCCTGTTCCGTCAGATATAACAACAGCAAGTCCTGACTCCTTATGCTCCTCATCGCCTTCTCTTGTCCATCCAATACAATTAGGATCATCAAAATAATCATGCTGCGGACCGTAAGCTTTGGTCTTTCTTAATTTAAGAAGCTTATCCAATTCTCTCTTCTTTGACTTAATCTTTGATGCAGGAATTCCCTTATAATCTCCATAGAACACACATGGATATCCATCCTGTCTAAGGAGGATAAGTGCATAAGCCATAGGTTTAAACCAATCCTCAACCCAAGACTCAAGACTCTGTCCCGGCTGGCTGTCATGATTATCTACAAATGTTACCGCCATAAGCGGATTGATCCTGGTAAGGGTACCATCAAATATAGTTCTTAAATCATAATTACCATGAGCCTTTGAACAGTTATGGAAATTAAAATGAAGCGGAACATCAAAGAGCTTGACCATACCTTCAGTTGCTGCTATATAATCCTGAAGTAAATCAACATTCCAATGCCAGTACTCACCTACTGCAAATAAATCTTTACCTGTACCCTCTTCAACCTGCTTAAGCCAATCCTTATAAAAATACTTATTGATGTGCTTAACGGCATCAAGTCTGAAGCCATCAAGATTTGCAAACTCTGTATACCATTTGCCCCATCTTACAAGCTCTTCCCTAACCTCCTGGTTATCAAAGTCAACATCTGCGCCCATAAGATAATCATAATTATCAAGCTCCTTGGACACACTCTTATCCCACTCCTTTCCATCAAAAAGGAAAAGAGATTTCCTGGCTCTGTCCTGATCCCAGTCTATTCCGTCAAAATGCTTCCAATTCCACGTAAAATCAGAATACTTACCCTTTCTGCCCGGAAAAGTAAACTTGGACCATGCACCGATTGTTTTACTGTCTCCAACCATCTGATTGCGGCTATTTTCATTGAACTCCTGCGCTGTAACCTCTTCAACTTCATCAGCCCCTATTTTATGATTGAGTACAATATCCGCATATACATTGATATCCTTATCGTGAAGAGCTTTAATTGCATCAAGATACTCATCCTTGGTTCCGTATTTTGTCGCTACTGAACCCTTCTGCTTAAACTCTCCCAAATCATATAAATCATATACGCTGTATCCTACATCCTTAGCTCCCTTGGCTCCTTTGTAAGCAGGCGGAAGCCATACAGCAGTTATACCTGCCGTCTTTAGCTTTGCAGCATCTTCCTTAAGCTCTTTCCAAAGTGTCTTATCAGCAGGTAAATTCCATTCGAAATATTGCATCATAGTCCCATTTAAATCCATTATTAATCTCCTCCAAGATGTATAAAATTAATATCATTTCGTACTTTTTATCACTTTAATACTTTGAAGTACATTATATCAAAAAACTATAAAAGAGTAAAGACCAAGTATAACATGTATGACAGACGCCATGGCACACTTTATAGGTACACACAAATCCATCTTCCACTCACGATTTGCTTAGCACTTAAAAGTGCGCCATGACGCCTGTCCACAAATCACTCAAAAATATTGAATCGTTCATGGGTGGACATGTTATAATGTTTTATAATATAATATATATACTATTGGGGAAGGTATTATTGTTAAGGGGGAATTTTTATGCCGTATAAATTACTGTTGACCGGAAAAAATACAGCAATTATTGATACATTTTTTAACCACCTCGGTGAGTTCGAGGTTATATCCTGTTCGAGTCGTTTTGATGATCTAAGACGTCATGTGGAGCTTTTCAATCCTAACGCTCTGGTTTTTTGCATGCAAAATGAAGAGCCGAATTCCTATAAAAGAATATCTGAGCTTTTAAATCGTTTCTATAGTAAAAATCTTACTCTCATTATAGCCGGTGACAAGTCTGAATGTGCTGAATTTCAAAGAAAGACTATGTCGGTAGCCGAACTTGAAATGCACAAGCCTCTATCCCCTACTAAGATACGAACTGCTTTAACAAATTTTCTTGAGACCTTACCGGATAATGAATTTTCTGACAAATTTGACGACTTTGAAATTAAAGATGAAGAATTTGCGGCAGCCATAAATACACTTAAAAATCTTGAAGCTGAATATGCTCATTCCGAAGAAAAAAAACATTCCGATACAAATTTAAATGCATCTGAAAAACCGTATTCCGATAACTTCATTACCAATATTGATGACCTTTATGATCAGGTTCCGGAAACACTTATGTCCGAAAGACAGTCTAACATAGATGAACTTATAGCAAATAACACAATCCTCACTCAACCTCAAAAAAAGCACATTCTTGTCATAGATGACGATTCTCTTATGCTTAAGGTTATCAAAGATCATCTTCACGAGATATATGATATTGCCACTGCAAAGGGTGGAAAGGTTGCTTATAAATTTTTGGAGAAAAAACATACCGACCTCATACTTCTCGATTATGAAATGCCAGACGAGGATGGTCCAACGGTATTTAAAAAGATACGTGAAATCACCGGAAATGAAAATACTCCTATCATCTTTTTAACCGGTGTAGCTGACAAGGAAAGAGTAATGAATGTACTCGAACTAAAACCGCAGGGCTTTTTACTTAAGCCGGTTGAATATGATTCACTCATAAAAACAATTGAACCTTTTTTACAATAATTAAAATGTGATAAATCCGGAGGTATAATATGGCATCCTTATATCTTACTGATCTTATAGAGCAGTCAACACTTCAAAAAATCCAAGATGCATTTTCAAATATGGTTGGCATGGCTGCGCTCACAACCGACTCAACAGGTCACCCTGTTACAGAGGGTTCAAACTTTACCGAATACTGTATGAAATATACCCGTCAGTCGACCATAGGCTGTGCCAGATGCGAAGAGTGTGATCGTTTCGGAGCGGTTATGACACAGGAAAGCGGAAAACCAACTTCCTACTTCTGTCATTCCGGTCTTATAGATTTTGCTGCGCCAATTATAGCAAACGGTGAGATGATCGGAAGCTTTATCGGCGGTCAGGTACTCACCGAAAAGCCTGATCCAGATAAAATCAGAAAAGTTGCCGAAGAAATAGGCGTTGATTTTGATGAATACTGGGCTGCAATTGAAAAAGTTCAGGTTATCCCAAAGGAAAGAATCGATAATGCTACAGAGTTTTTATTTACAATCGCCTCTGTTTTATCCGATATGGCAATGGGCAAACATCAGGCAATTGAGGCAAATGTCGAGATAGCTCACGCTGCCCAGATGAAAACAGACTTTCTGGCAAATATGAGTCATGAAATCCGTACACCTATGAATGCAATTATCGGTATGTCGGAAATGGCTTTAAGAGAGGACATTTCTCCAAATGCCAGAGAATATATCAATCAGATCAAATCCTCCAGCCGTGCTCTTCTTACAATAATAAACGACATTCTCGACTACTCCAAAATCGAATCCGGCAAGATGGATATAATTCCTATCGAATATGATACTCTCTCACTGTTTAATGATGTAATCAATATAATGATGACCCGTATGGTAGATAAAAATGTTGAACTCTTTTTGGATATCTCACCGGATATACCTTCTCTTTTATATGGTGATAATATAAGAATCCGTCAGATTCTCATTAATCTTGCAAACAATGCGGTAAAATTCACCAATGAAGGCGAGATAGATATCATCGTCCGTTTTGAAAAACAAAGCGATACCGAAGGAGCTCTAACGGTATCAGTCAAAGACACCGGCATCGGCATTAAAGAAGATAATTTGCAGACTATATTCGAATCATTTTCACAGGTTGACAGTACAAGAAACCGTAACGTAGAAGGTACCGGCCTCGGCCTTGCCATAACCAATCAGCTCATAGATCTTATGGGCGGTTATCTAAATGTTGAAAGTACATACGGCGTGGGTTCAACCTTTACATTTGAAATCCCACAGGACATAAATGATTCGACTCCTGCCATGCAGGTAAATGAGCCGAAAAAAATATGCGCATTATGTATGTTTAAAAGTGAAAGGATGTCTGATAAATTTATAAAGGATACTGAAAAATTCGGCATACAAAACTACGCTTTAAAAGAAGATGCAAACTTAAAATACGGTTTCGAATCGCTTTATAAGATGAAACCGGAGATGGATTATTTCTTATTCATAGACGAAGCTATGCTTACAGACGAAAGAAAGGCCTTTATAGAATCACATCCTGAATTAAATGCTGTTCTTGTCTCCGAATTTATCCAGGATAAAAAGCTTGATATCCAAAATCTTTTGGTTGTCAAAAAGCCTTTATCAGCTCTTAACCTTTCAATGATATTTAACAAGGAAAAGCTTATTTCTTCCGGTTCAGTCAAGTCTGATGACGATATCGATTATACAGCTAAGGATGCATGGGTTCTTATAGTTGATGACAACATCGTTAATCTCACTGTTGCAGAAGGATTACTTGACCCTTTACAGCTTAACACGATAACCGCTACCAGCGGAAAAGAAGCCATAAAGAAGGTAAAGCAAAAGAAATTTGACATAATTCTTATGGATCATATGATGCCTGAAATGGATGGAATTGAAGCCACTAAAATTATAAGAGATGAAGTTCCCGAATATAAAGATATTCCAATTATCGCCCTTACTGCCAACGCCATAGGCAATGCAAAGGATATGTTTATCGAAGCAGGAATGGATGATTTTATAGCAAAGCCTATAGAGGTAAGGACTTTAATTTCAGTAATAAAAAAATGGCTTCCTGCTGATAAAATCCATATGAAAACCGAAGATGATATAAAGCTTAAAGCTAAAGAACAAGCCTCCAAAAACAATATTCAAATAGGTGATTTAGATACAGGCTCTGCCATAAAATTACTTGGAAATGAAAAGCTCTTTTGGAATGTCCTTAAGGAATATAACAGAGTAATCAATTCAAAGGCAGCCACAATCAAAAATCATTTTGATAATGAGGATTGGATCTCTTATACCATTGAGGTTCATGCATTAAAAAGCTCTTCAAAGCAGATAGGCGCATTTGCTCTTTCAGAGATGGCTGCAAAGCTTGAAGCCGCCGGCAAATCCGGTGATATAGATTATATACGTGCCAATTCGGATGCTGCTTTGAAAAAATATCTTTCATACGAACCGATACTTGCTCCATACTTTGAGGAAAAAGAAGAGACCATGAAAGAGCCTGTTGACTACGTAAAACTCGACCAGTTATTTAATAAGCTTCGTGATGCGGCTGATAACCTTGATGCAGATGAGATGGAAAGCATATGCAATGAAATCATGTGCTTTGATTTTCCTGAAGGTCAAAAAGAATATGCCAAGCTTCTTAAAAACGCATGTGATGATATAGACGTAGACACATGCATTGAAGTCTTAGACAAGTGGCAGGAAGAAATTCAATAAAACACTGTGAGCCTTGATACATCTATGACACAGGGTATAAACAAAGTTCTATCATATGCCAGACAAGAAAATCAGGAGGTCATTACAACTAACCAACAATTTGTTAAATCAGTGCACTCGTACTTTCTTTGATTTTGCACAAAACCAATAAACTCGCTTCGCTCAAACATATTGGTTTTAATCGTGCAAAATCAATTCAAGTACTCATTGCTGATTTAACACAAATCGGGTCAAATTGTTGTAACAACCTCCTGATTATCTTTTTCTGTCATATAAATTTTTAAAAATTATACCCTGTGTCACAGATGTATCAAGGCTCAATCTATATATCATATGCTACTGATTAATAGGAAGTATTATCTCTATCTTGAATATATAATCAGATTTTTCTTCCTTTGTTGAGGACAGGAAGCATTCTCCTTCATATTTTTCGACTGTCTCTTTGATGTTGATTAATCCGAAGCCGTGGTTGGACCTGTCCTTTTTGGTCGTGATAATATTATTGTCTCTTATGTCAGGTTCGTGGAGTGTCGGATTTGTTTCAGTGATTATCATATAGTTTTCATTTCTTTTAAATGTCAGTTCAATATGTTTTTTATCTTCGTCAAGCTTTTCCACTGCCTCTATTGCGTTATCAAGTATGTTGGCGAGGATGGTACAGGTATCAAGTGCCGAAAGCTTAACACCCGAAAGCTTGCCGTCCACCGTAAGTGTTATACCCTTTTCGGATGCCTTATTCTTCTTTTCCGAACATATAGCATCCACTATCTCGTCTCCCGCATGCACACTTGTGTCTGCCTGTTCAACCAGCTTGGCCATATCCTCGATATAGCTTCCAAGCTCATCGTATCTCTTGCTCTTATATAACTCCTGCAGACAGTAGGTATGATTTTTTAAATCATGTCTTATTTTTCTTATCTCACGGTTTGAAGCTATAAGCCCCTCATAGTGTTCCTTCTGGGCTTCGATATAGTACTCATTTACGGTATTTTTGTCACGAAAATACATCGATTCAGATTCCTTTATGATAAGCAATATGGATATAAGTAAAATGATTACAGTTACGGCAAGCATAATTATACTGTATGTCCTGCCGCCCATATCTCCGTTATATACAAACCTAAGAGAAATCAACGGTTCCGTATCGGAATATCTGTCTATCTTAAGAACCGAAAAGATAATATTATCTATCAAAAGAAATACCAGAAAAACTGCCACAACCAGAGAAAAAGTCATCGGGCCTTTTCTTCTCCTGCTCGAAAGAAATGATAAACTCCATACTATAAGAATTAAAAATAAGGTCAATAATATCATCGTAACCTTTGTCATATATTCCGGAGCATTTACGCTTTCCTCAATCATAGTATCAAATGTATCTAAAATACTTAAAAGAACAGTTATAACTTCAAAGGCAGTAAGCGTAATAAAAAATGCCTTTAGCTTTTTACATAAAAGCTGCGTGATAAAATAAATAAGTAAAAATAAAACCAGCGCTCCGCTTATCGTTGTTTCAAAAGGCTGCTTATCTGTCACAACCCAAAGCACTGTACTTAGTATCGCATATATACTAACAACCGTAATCAGCATATTTTTTCTGTGTGATACTTTTTTTAATGGATAACCAAAAAAGCCTGTTATAAGCAGCCAGGCTGAAAGTGTATACGCTGCTCCTTCGATAAGGCAATAAATCAAATCATAAACTATCTGCAACATTTTTCTAATCCTATCTTTCACCTTCTTTGAAACAATATCAAAGATTGTCCAACATCATAAAATACCTAAATCCTATCTCGCGCTGTTTCTTACATATTCCAAAAGCTTTATCTTAAAATCAGCCATGCTGCTTCTGCTAAGCGGTAAAGCAGTATCCTTTGAAACGATGACCTCATTACTGTGATGCTTTTTCACATGTCTTAAATTTACTACATATCCTCTGTGTATTCTGTAAAAGGAATCCGTTATCAGGGAAAGCTGTTTTTCCATATCGGCAAGCTTGCCGCGGATGGTATATTCTCTTTTTGAAAGTACAATTCTTACAGAATTATTTTGTGCTTCTATATATACTATATCATCCACCGGAACAACGACATCCTCACCTTCATATCTGATTACGATGTGTTTTCCTCCGATGAGCTTTTCCTTCAAATCCGAAAGGGTTTTATAAAGCTTATCCTCATCCACCGGCTTGCCAAGGAATCTAAAAGCAGCCACCTCATAACCGTCCATGGCCATCTCAGTATGACTGGTAAGAAAAATAACAGGTATATCGATATCGAGCTCACGCAGTTTTACCGCAGTACTCATTCCGTCAAGCACAGGCATCTCGATATCAAGAAAGAGAGCCTCCGGTCTTACACCCTTTTTTATATCAGACAGTAATTCTTCTCCATCCGCATACTCCTTGCAAGATAAATCAAGTCTTCCAAAAAATCCGTAAAGAGCATCCGTAATTTTTTCTCTTATTATTTTTTCATCATCACATACCGCTATAAGCATGAACTGTTCCTCGTCTATAATTTATTTTGTTACCATAACAAATTGTATCAGACGATTCTTCCATTTTCAATATTGATGGTACGATTGCCGTATGCTGCACAATCAGCGGAATGAGTAACCTGAAGTATGGTTATGCCCTTCTTTTGATTAAGCTTTTTAAAAAGATTCATAATCTCTGTTCCGGATACCGAATCAAGATTACCGGTTGCCTCATCGGCAAGAAGTATCTCCGGATTACCAAGTACCGCTCTGGCAACAGCTACTCTTTGCTGCTGTCCGCCAGAAAGCTCTGCCGGCATGGCTTTTCTTTTTTCTGTAAGACCTGTTATCTCAAGTATCTCTTTTAATTCAGGCTCAAGCTCAGATCTTTTTTTACCTTTAACGGTAAGAGGAAGAAGTATATTGTCCTCCACATTAAGATTCTGAACCAGATTATAAAACTGAAATACAAATCCTATTTTTTCAAGTCGAAGCTGTGACAGCCTTCTCTCTGACATCTTTGTTATATCCTCGCCGTCAATTAATATATTTCCTTCAAACTCTCTGTCAAGTCCGCCTATAAGGTATAAAAGTGTTGACTTACCGCTTCCGGATGCACCCATAAGAGATACAAACTCTCCTTTTTTTACCTCAAAACCCGCATCTGTCAAAACCTTATTTTCACTGCCGCCCTTACCAAAGGTCTTACTTACATTTTTTACTTCTATCATACTGCTCATATCAAAGCTCCTTTCTACTCATACTTAAGCTGCAACGCTATCTTCATCTTCCTGAGTGACCTAACCGGGAATAGTGAAACCAAAGTAAATACCACCCACAAAATCACTAGAAATACCACATACATTTTTATATCATAGGATACGTTGAACCCGCCTGCCAACGAATTCAAAAGTCTTCTAAACGGAATAAATGCCAGAATTGCCGCAGGAAGAGAAACTATAAGTGCAATCGCCGACGATATCATGCTCTCAAGGATAAACATAAATGAAAGCTTATCCCTCGTCATAGCCGTCGACATAAGCACGGCACACTCACGTTTTCTTCCTTCAAAGCCGATAAGCTGATTACTTATCATACCGATTACCGTAAGCGCAACTCCCAGTATGATTACAAGCATAAGCATGGACTTCATACCTGTTTTTTTACCTTCCCAAGTGGCATTATATTCATCCAGTGTCAGAACATCATATATAACAGTGCCTGAGTATTTTTTTATCTTTGACTTTATCTCCTCAGGGTTGTCACATCTTACATATATTTCACTCGGATAATCATGAAATATATCTATATAATTATCCATCGATATTACGATTGAATTAGAGGTCGAATCATAATTATTACTGTCTATATATCCACCGACCTTAAGTGTCTTTTTGATAGGCAGATAGCTGTCCGAATCAAAGGTAAGCTCTACCTCATCTCCCGGTTTCACACCAAATTTATCTGCAATTGCTTTGTCAATATAAAATGTATCGTTATCTATATCTGAAGGCAGATTCTTAACACCGATCAAAAGCAAAAAACCTTCTTTAGGAAATCCGAATATATTAACATCCTTGGTATAATCATTTATTGTTATTTTTTTCTCAACCTTATAAACTGTCTCAGTTTCGCTTACTCCTTCCAAATCATCTATGTAAGAAAACATCGAAGCCTTCTGATCGTTATTAAGCTGTATCTGGATATCGGCATCAAAGGTCTTTATGTCATATATCGCATCGAGCGATGTTACAAATATGAAAAGTACTATCGCAAGTGCTGCTGCCGTTATACAAAGTACTCCGCTTCCCACAGTACTTTTTCTTGCAAAACACTCAAGAGCTGCAAGCTTTGCAACCGGCTTTTCCCTTTTATCAAAATGCTTTACCAAAAGACCTGAACAAAGGCAAAGTAAAACCGGAAATAAAAGTGAAATTCCAAATATGATAAATGCAAAGCTTATAAACATAGCTGCAATATTATCGGTTACAACAAGTAAAACTATTGATACAATAATCATAATTGCACCTAATGTATAGGACACCTTGTTAAGCTTATACTTTGTATCCTTGTTATCAAATATAATGTCTCTGATAGAGGTTCTTGATGCCTTAACAATCTCCTTAACCGAACAGATACATTCTATGAAAATTGCAATCAGTATAACTGCTATATAAGCACCTATTCCGGTTTTTCCGAAATCTACCGAAACACTTGCATCCTTTGAATCAACCGATATTATACCTCCAAGCAAAATGCTTCTCACAATCTTATAAAGAACGCATCCGATTATACCTCCGAACAAACCGTAAAGTCCTGTCTCCGCAAGTAAAAATCCTGTAGTAAATCTGTTGGATAAACCAAGACTTCTAAATGTGCCTACGACTGACATTCGTTCACTGACTATACGCTGCGAAACAGACATGGTTACAAATATTACCAACAGCAGACACACGGCAAACATTAAAAGGAAGATAAGCGTTATAATCTTAATCATAGCATTAATCTCACCGTCATCTATAATCTTACCGACATCAGCTCTGTAGTCTCTCTCCTTAAGAATATCTACAACCTCGTCCGCTTCATCATCATCCAAAACATCTATATAAGCCTCCGCATATATAAGCTCTCCGTCAAAATCAAGCTTAAGCATTCCCTCTTTACTAATAAGTGCAAGACTTGCTCCGTTTGCCATACCGGTTTCAGAAAGAATCACACTTACCTTATATGAAACAGCCTCACCCGCATCACTGTATAAGACAAGCTCATCACCTACACTTAAACCATAGCTTTCGGCAAGCTTTTTCGATATAGCAGCCTCATCGTCATTTAAGCTTAGTTCATCTCCGATAAGACGCATCTTGTAAGCCATGTCAAAATCCATAGACTCTACCGTATAGCTTTTTGAATGAAAATAGTTGTAAAAGCCTTCCGGTATCTCGATGCTTCCGCCCTGTCTTGTGGTTATAAGCAATGTATTTACCGGTATATCCATGTCCAGGATAGCTTCATCCACTCCAAGCTCATCCGTTATGATGATATCGCTTGTACCTGTTACCTGGGTAAGCAGATTCTTAACGAGATACTCCATCGAGCCGGACATATCTATGCAAAGGAGAGCCGAAAATGAACAGCTTGCTATACATACGAATAAAAGCAAGGTTCGAAGCGGTTTTGAAAATATATTTTTTTAAAGTGTGCTTTATCATTATACGCATTTTCTTATCTTCCTCCTTTTACCATCTGCTTACTCTGTCTTCAGGATCCACATACATTCCGTCTCCCGGCTTTACATCATAAAGCTCATAGAATTCATCCGTTGACGAAAGCACTGCATTTACTCTTATACACTCGGGACTGTGTTCGTCGGTTTGAAGCTTATCCATCGCCGCGGTATCCTCGAGCATCATGCACCAGATATAAGCATAATTTTCAAATATTTTTCTTCTTTGCTCATCGGTTTTTGCTATCTTCATAAGACACTCCATACCGCCCTTATCCGCGTAATTTTCGCTGCAGGTAAGCTCACCGTTTACATGATATATATCCATAATCGTAAAAGTCGAATAATATTCAATCATCCTATCCATTCTGTTTTCAAGCTCTTCCCTGTCTTCCTTACTTATCCATTCAGGATTGTAATTACCGTCCGCATCATAGTTGATACAGTTTGAATCAAAGGCGTGCCCCATCTCATGGGCAACTACCATTCCAAGTCCTCCGAGGTTGGTATAATAATCCGCATCCTCGTCAAAGTATGGCGCATGCATAATAGCCACCGTTATATTAAATGAATTGTCTATACCATACATGGAATTAACCGTCTGTGCAGACATAATAGGCTCGGATCTATCATGTGCCTTACCTATCATATCAAGCTCTTTATTATAATTATCCTTATTAACATTTACATATGTTATAAATGCATCGTCTCCGATAAGCTTTGCATCATTTTTATCAACCTCGTGCGGGGTTCCGCCGCCCTTAACAAAATACATATTGTCAAGCTTCTTTATCAGTCCTTTTCTGGTTGCCTCGCTAAGCCAGTCTGCCTCATTTATAAGCTGTCTATAGCCCTCCTTAATGTCCTCGTACATACGTGTAAGCTCTTCGTCCATTTCCTCCGTATAGTACTTATCAGCATAAAGCTCGCTTACTCTGTTTTCTAACAAACTGTTTGTATAAAGGGCAGTCTCCTCTTCTTTCGCCAGATAGCTTACAGGTGCATAAAGCTTTAAAAACTCATATTCATCGGTCAGAAAATAATTGTATCTGTTCATCAGGTCACAGATAAGATAGGTCTTGATACATTCAAGATTATCATCGTTAAATGAATCGGCAAGCATGGCAAGCTGTTCCTTATCTCTTACATACCAGCCTCCGTACGGATTATCTTTAATACCCATGGTTTTTTCAAAATTATCCGCATCAAGATTTTTAAGTATCTCATGAAAAGTATCCTCTTCATAAAAAGTAAATGATGCATAAGGATTTTCTGCATCCATAATCTGATAATCTGTCTTACCTGCCACATCAATTGCAAAGTACACAAAATCATCAGCTTTCCTTCCTGCCTCATCAAGCTCCTCTCCGCAAGCCAAAAGTGCATCAAGCACATATGAACGAAGCATCTGTCTTTCCTCATCACTCTCATATATATCCTTTAGAGCTATGTTGAAAATCGAATCCTTTTGATCTATATAAAGGGCATTTTTTTCTGATTCAAAGAAGTTTCTCTCAATCATAATATCAAAATAAAGGACCTGTCCTTCCTCTTTTGCAATCTCACCGATTATATCAAGAAGCTCGTCTGTATCTTTTGCCTCATTTATCTCCTTAAGTCTCTCATTAAAATGCTCTGCGCCAAGACTACCTATATCCTCCTGATTGAGATACTGGATATATGCATCCTTAACGAGCTGTTCATTGGTACCCGGCTCATAGCTTTTATTTGAAGCTGCTATGTCACTGATAAGACTTATTATCTCTGCATCAACATCATTCATAATGTCCGCTGCCGGTCCACCGTACGCCTCTCCGTAATGAAGGTCAAGATTAATCAAAGTGTCCTTATTCACATAGCCATAAAAATCATCCTGCGGTCTAATCTCCTCAGATGCCTTTTTCTCACTGTCCTTTGAGTCGTTTTCAGTACTGCCTGCATCGTTTACTGTGGCTTCATCTTCTACTTCCTTTTTAATGATTCCGCAGCCGCATAAACCAAATGCCATAACCATTGCAAGCAGTAATCCTATACAGCTTTTCATTTTCTTTTTTCTTAGCATATCCATTTCTCCTCTTTTATCGTTTATACTGCACTCATTATTTGTACTGATAATTCCTGAGTTTTTGTTTATGCTAATATATCATTATTAAGTTTTTATTTTGGAAATTTGTGGTGAATTGCAAAAAAGATGTGGTGAACGACAAAAAAGTGTGTTAGAATATTTTCGAAAATATCTATATGAGGATATTTTCCCTTTCGAAAATATCCACGAGATTATTATTTGAGGTGGTTATAATATGTTAAAACGTAAAATTTATGATGATTTAAAAAAATGGAAAGAAACAAAAAATAAAAAATGTCTTATAGTACAAGGAGCAAGACAGGTCGGAAAAACCTTTATCATAGAAGAATTTGGAAAAGAAAATTATGAAGAAATAATATCCATAAATTTCAAACAAACACCAAGTGCCATAGAAATATTTTCGGGTGATATAGACGTGGAGACTCTGATACTTGCTCTTAGATTTAGATTTCCCGAGAAAAAAATCGCACCTGATAAAACTCTCATTTTTTTAGATGAAATACAAGAGTGTCAAGAAGCCATTACTTCACTTAAATTTTGGGCAAACGATAACAGATATGATGTTATAGCCTCGGGTTCTATGCTTGGAATTGATTATAAAAGAGCTACTTCATATCCTGTCGGATATGTTGACTATATCAAAATGTATGGATTGGATTTTGAGGAATTTTTATGGAGTCAGGGAATTAATGAAAAAATCATCTCCTCACTAAAGCAATTATTTTTTGAACGCAAGGTTGTTCCTGATGCTATTCACTCTCAAATGATGAAATACTTCAGATATTATATTGCTTTAGGAGGCATGCCTGAAGTTATTCAATGCTTTGTTGATACCAAAGATTTTAGAGAAGCCGATAAAGTTCAAAAAGAATTACTGCAAGGCTATCTGTACGATATTGCACATTATGCAAGTGCTGATGAAAAAATCAAAGCTGAAAAGTGTTTTTTATCATTAACAAAACAATTATTGGATAAAGAAAATCATAAATTTCAATATAAAGAAATCGAAAAAGGCGGCAAAGCTCAAAAGTACTATTCAAGTATTGAATGGTTAGTAAGAGCTGATATTGTACGAATTTGTAATAATGTAACCAATATATGTTATGATTTGGATGATTATATTAAAATTGATAATTTCAGATTATATACCTCCGATTTATCTTTATTGATTGCAATGAAAGATTTTGCTTTAAAGGGACAAATAGTTGAAAACACTATTATCGGCAACAGTAAAGGTGGAATATACGAGTGTGCTATTGCTGATATCCTTATAAAAAAAGGATTAAATATTCGTTTTTATAAAAATGAATCTACTAAAAAAGAAATAGATTTCTTAATTCAACAAAATGGCAAAGTATTACCAATTGAAATAAAAAGCAGCAACGGCAAAGGGACTTCATTAAATCAATTAATGGAAAAAAAGCCTGAAATACCTGTTGCATATAAATTTATAGATGGTAATGTAGGTGTCAGTGATAAAAGAATTGTAAGTATGCCTCTATATATGGCTATGTTTATATAACATACTCTATCAAGGAGCTTCTTTTATTTCCACTACTTTCCAATCATTTTCATATTTTTCTATATACCACAAAGATAAAACATTTTTAGAGGCATTAATTATTTTTCCTTGTGAATCGAATCTTTCTACAGAATAAACAACCCAAACCTTTCCTTTATCACCTGATATAATACAGGTAATAAAGGAAAGGTCTGCATTTTGTGATTCTGCACCTTCATAAGCAAAATAAAAATATCTGTTTAATTCTCCTACATCCCCTAATTCTTCTGATTCTTTTAACGTTCCGTAAAAATCAAATACTTTATTTCCTTTTTCAACAATCTGATTTCCAATTTCAAGTTCAGATTCTGATGCTTTATGTTCTATTTCTGAATACAACTCATCTCCAAAAAAATCTTTATTGGGATATTTATATTTATCATATAATTTATCCGAATAAGACGTATCATACTTACTTAGAAAATCCAACACTTCATCTATTTTAGTATTCAAAGAATAATATATCGGATATCCCTCACCATCATCACCATATAAAAAGTCCGGCCATTCTTCCATAAAAGTCAATGCTAATACTTCGTTTCCATTTATATCATTAAATTTTATTTCATACGATTCATATGGTTCTAAATTATTACGTCCTTTAGTTGTACTTCCACATTGCCCCTTTAATCCACCGATATAAGTACATATATGAGCGATATCATTATCATCTGTAATTATAGACGTTTCTCCGTTTTTTACATTTCTTAACTCTATTTCTGATACCCCTGTCAAATCAACATCTGCAAAATCAACACTCGGTTCATATATATAATAGCTTCCGTCATATGCACAAAACCAAAGTATCCTTACCTCAGTTCCTCTGAGTGGTCCAAGAATACTCTCATTGTATATTGTAACTCCATAAAGTAAAGCTTCATATGATACAGAACCGCCATCCTTAATATCAATTTTTACCGGTATGAGTGTTAAAACAATTAATATAATAATTATAATCTTTTTCTTCATCTGTAACTCCCTTCATCAGAAATATAGTTACTGTAAAAGCACAAATACCCACCTATCGCCATAGTTGTATCTTATATTTACAATATAATTATAGGTCTTATATTCTTTTGGATGTGATTCTTCAAGTTCATATAAAAAGCCTGTTGACTCATCTATCCATTCAAAGATAGAAAAATAAACTCCGTATTTGTCACCCTGATTTGTATAATGAACACAATATACATCCTCATGCGTATGAAATAATTTATTATAAAATGTTATGGTTTCCTTCTCGTCATAATATCCCTGCTCAATATTTTTAACAATTTGCTCACGGGCTTTATCATTCACCTTGCCATCTATGTAATATAAAAAAGCATCATTTAACATCCATCTTAACGCCAAGCCCAAGACCAATATTAATATCTCCGGTATAAGCTTTTTTTCATATCGAACTCTGTTATGTATTAAACATCCAAATATAAAAACAAAGGCAAGAATTAAATACAGATAAAGCACTCCTAATACAAACGGATAAAGAAAAATTGTGGCTGTTTCTAATATAAGCCTTTCAAAAAGCCTTAATAAAAGCAAAAGAATTATATGAACAATCAGCATAATTCTTAAAACTGTTCTTTTATTTCTTTTAGTCCTTATGCTCTTTTTTTCTTCATCAGACTCCATATACTATCCTCTTTTTTTAATATAGAAAATATTCCTTTTATATTATGTACAATAATCTTATTGTTACAATCCTACTCTATTACATATATCCCCGGTATATCTACTTCCCAATTTTCATTTCTCTTTTTTATAAAATTTGTCTCTTTTATAATATAAATTGAGTTTATTCCAATTTTAGATTCATCATCCGAGTCATCAGCAATCCAATCAAAATAAAGTCTATACTTTTCACCGTCTAAATCCGTGAAACTGCATTCTGCTATTATAAACATATAATGATAATTATTTTGTGGGTCTCCCGATTCTTTAATATTTGTAAAAACTTCTATGTCTGATGTTGTATAATCACAATAATTAAAGAACTTCTCTATTTGTGAATCTATTTCACTATTAATATTAACTGCATATTCCGAAAGCAATTCCTTAATTGCCTGTCTATCCTTATCCTTTGCAGAACAAATTATTTCATTAGCCACTTCTTTAGCAACATTATCAGCTTTGTTACTGTACCTTTTTAAATGTAATTTTTCTTTTTCAGTTTTTCTTTCGCAACCTCCGGAAAGCAACAATAAAAAAGATAAGATAATAAATATAAAAAGCCTACCAAATATATGAAAATGTATACACCTTTTCATCGATACTATGCTCATAGATTTTCTAATCAAATTCTTTCTTTGCCTTTCTCTTTTCTAATCTTGACGATTTGCCTTGTGAATAAGAAGTTACCATTTTATATTGAAAATCATAAAAATCCATTTTTTCTCTCGCTAAATTATTAATATCAAATCGTGACAAGAAGCCTAGCATCTTGTCACATCACTTTCATACTTACTTCATAGTCGTAGGAAATCTTCCAGTATTGATATATTCAGTCCATGCTTTATTAAATTTATAGGTTCCTGAAGCTGCAAATACACCTACTATAACTACGAGTATTCCTCCGGGATATCCGTAAACTATTATAAAAATAATCATATTTAAAATCCCGTAACCAAGACAGATAAAACCAACTATATTACTGTAGGTTACCTGAAGCAAAATGCCCAACAAAGAAATTAATGCGACATCAAAAAGAACTATTAACGATGAACTGCCGGTTATTCCCATAACAAAATTATAACCTGCAACAAAATATAAAAGTATAGCACAGGCATTTATGTTTTTCTTCACATTACCCATCTGTGGCAGATTAACAAACTCCTTCCTCGTTAATCGCGGTTGATTTCCCCTTACATAAAAGCTTTGCTGATATGGGTTCTGTTGATACATATTCTGTTGGTATGTGTTCTGCTGATACATGCCCTGCTGCATCATACTCTGCTGATACCCATTCGGCTGACCCATATTCTGTTGATATATATAATTCTGATTAAAACCTTGCTGTCCGGTATTTTGCCAACCCACATCAGTTTGGTTGTTGTTTTGTGTGAAATTGTTATTGTCCATATATTTTTCTCCTTCGTTTTTTATAATATCTGGTTAAAATAGTGATGCCATTGCATAAACCATTAATGTACTTAAAATCAAAACCGAATAAATCACAAGACAAGTAATTGCAAGATTTTTTTTATCGGATTTTATGCCCATTGCAGTAAAAACGTATGCTCCAATTCCAAATAAAAATGCTAAAAAAAACAAAATAATCGGAACGACATCATTATCATTACCCATAGATTTTTGAACAAATACTATTGCTAACGCAGCCAATGTCATAAATGCCATTTTTATTCCATATAAAACAAGCTCTTCTCTTTGTTGTCTGCAATGTTCATCCCAATAAAGCGGTAAATCATTGATTCTGTAATCAGTGCCATTGTGTTCTACCTTTTCTATCATTTTGCCTTTATTCGCAGAATAATTACATATTCTGTTTATAAGTTCAATTATTTTTTTTCCATATGAATTATTAAAATTAACCAATCGAGCATCGGAATTAAGCGGATGAGGACTATTTATGCTTCCATGATATGCATACAGTATTACTTTATTATTTTTAAAATAATACTCAAAATATCCTCCTTGTCCAACATAGCATGGCTGAATAATATTATTGTCAAATAAAAATCCATTTTGATTAAGCCATGTAACTATAATATTATTTACAATATTTGAATCACCATAATATTCCAATCTAAACTCTGATTTTCCTATTTCCTTCATAATATTTTTTCTTATCCTCCAATGTTTTTTTAATCATTCAACTCTATTACATAAAAATCTTCTTCTGAAGGATTCATATAATCAATCGGCACTTCCTTTATAAAAAGTAAAGCACTTATATCCTCAGGGTTAATTATATTATCAAAATTATATTTCATATAATAATCATAGTCTTTTTCAAATACCAATCCATATTCACCTTCTGATATGGCATCATATTTTATAGTACCGTCAACAAACTTGATTCCGTATAAGTCATGTTTTTCACCAAAGCCCTCAGCGGAAGCTCCTACGGTATCGTCAGCTTTGAACCTTAGATAAATTGAAATAGGTGTAATCCTCGCATAGATAAGAGTGATTCCCGTATCACCTATCTTCTTGGACATGCTCCACTCTCTTTTTTCTTCACCTCCACTCAAGCTCCACTCAAGATGCCATTCACCTTCTACAGCATAATTATAGTCTTGTACAGTAGGAAAATTGTCGCATTTGACAATGCCCTTTATATCGATAGTAATTCTTTTTCCGATGATACTCTCCACATCATCCATATCCCCTGAGTTAAAGAGTATCTCTATATAGGTGTCCCCATATCCTTTATCACTGTCATAAATAAAAGAATGTCCGCTTACATGCGAAAGCTTTTTCCCATCTATCAATACCTCGCAATCAAGCATAAGTTCACCTTTCGCATAGTCCTCTAGTCCTGTTATCTGTAAGCCGATAACTGTATTTTCAATGTCAGAAATCGTCTGTGTTACAGATATAACAACTCCATTACACTCTGCACTTGTTACATCCGCTTCACTTCTTGTCATACCCGGATTTACTGCAAATCCTCCGTTTTCCAATACATCCTTATCAAATATATCTAGGATAAATCTTTCTTCAATACCACCCGACCAGTATATAAAGGTCTTAGCCGATACTGAAAGTGTAAAAAAACATACCAAAAACACAGTGAAGGCCATAACAAATCTCTTATAATTAATAGCAGAATTAATACTATTTATTTGATTGTTTTTTTTTGCTAAACTGCCTAAAGCCTCTTTAATTCCCGAATCTACCACTTCAGGTATCTCATTATCTGATTTTATCTCTTCAATAAATACCTCAAAGCTCATTTTCTCTCTCCTTTCTCTCCCAAAATTTTTAATTTATATTGTTCTCTTGCCTTTTTTAATCTGTCCTTTACTGTAGTTTCCTTTAAATCCAGTATCTTGGCTATCTCTTTGATTTTGTAACCTTGAACATAATAGAGAATTATCATAATTCTATACTTTTCCTCCATATACTCAAGGCTGTCCTTCCACTCTGCATTTTCAATGCCCGGATCGTTAGCGACCAATTCATCTGTAAAGGAATGTGGTAATTCCTTGGTATTCATATTTATAATCTTATAACAGTTATTTATAAGAATCCTTGTCATCCAAGTTTTAAAATAGTCGTTATTTTTAAGCGTATCCAGCTTTTCCCAGCATATCAGTATGGTGTCCTGTATGGCATCACTAACATCCTCATCGTTATCAAGAATCGCTCGCGACACCTTATACATATTAACCTTGTTCATCTGTATCAACTCTGAAAATGCATCTTTATTTCCACGCTTTGCCTGTTTTACCAGGTTTTTCATTTTAATTTTCCTCTTTTCGTAATATGTATGGAAATAATTATATCAAACCTTTTAATATAAATATAATGTTTCTAAATAATCTTCCTATACATTAGATACTTTAAAATGCAATTTGGTCGATTTTTTTTATAAAAAATGCACAAAGCATGGCGTTAAGTAACACGCGCCATGCTTTGTGCATTTTTTGATGTCATAGCTTATTCTGTTAATGTGACAGGGCTCACTCACCATATCGCATTAGTCCATCTCTTCAAAGTATGTGTTTACAAGTTCGATGTATTCCTGCTTATATTCGTCATCTTTTGAATCTTCTGTTGACTCTGCAAGTGAGATTATAAGCTTGCGGTTTGTGTCGCCCATGTACTCGCTGTCCTTAAGGTACATTCCGAAGGCTGCTACTGATGCTGCCCATCTTAAGTTGTCGCTACCATCCTTTGAATATGAATCTGTCTTGCATACAAAGTCAATGAGGCTGCTGTCATCTGCATCCGGCTCCTTATATCTTACTCTCAATGTAAAGAGTTCGTTATTGTACTCACCACTACCGTATATTTCATTATCTGCTCCGTCACTGTATTTTAAATCTGCTGAAGGTACTTCCATCTTTGAATCAACCGGAATGATTTCATAGATTGCTGTTACACTGTGGCCTGCTCCCATCTCGCCGCCGTCCTTTGTATCATCGTTGAAGTCCTCTGCTGCCATAGTCCTGTTTTCATAACCTATAAGTCTGTAGCCCTTAACAAGTGCCGGATTGAACTCTACCTGAAGCTTAACATCCTTTGCAACTGTTACCATATTAGCGCCCAAATCATCAACTAATGCTTTCTTTGCCTCAAAAATCGAATCAATATATGCGTAGTTACCGTTACCCTTATCAGCAAGTGTTTCAAGCTTATTATCCTTGTAATTTCCATATCCAACACCAATTACGCTTAAAAACACTCCTGATTTTTTCTTCTCTGTTATAAGCTGCTCAAGTGCACTTTCACTGGTTACACCTACATTTAAATCACCGTCAGTTGCAAGTATAACTCTGTTATTGCCACCCTCGATAAAGTACTTCTCAGCTATCTTATATGCAGTTTCGATACCTGCCGCTCCATTTGTTGAGCCCCATGCCTCAAGACCTTCTATCGCATCACATATCTCATAATAATCCGAACCCTTAGCGCCTTCGAGTACTACCTCATCACCGCCTGCATAGGTTACGATTGAAACTCTGTCCTTTTCTGTAAGATTTTCAGCCAGCATACACATGGACTGCTGTACAAGCGGAAGCTTGTTGTCATCAAACATCGAACCTGAAGTATCTATAAGAAATACTATATTTGATTCAGGCGCATCACTAAAATCAATCTTTTCAGTGTTAAGCGATACCAGTGCAAGCTGTGTATCGTCATTCCAAGGACAGTCTGCATACTCCATATGAACTGCAAATTTGTCATCACCCGTCGGCGTCTCATAATCATAATGGAAGTAGTTTATCATTTCCTCAATCCTTACCATGCCCGGATCAATTTCATATCCATTGGTGATATTGGTTCTGATCTGGCTGTATGATGCGGTATCTACATCAGCCGCAAATGTCGAGAGCGGAGACAGCTTAACCGACATCCAAGGATTTTCAGCCAGGTCATTATACTCGTTAGTGTTAAACTCCTCATCACCATAATAATAATCCTCTGTCTCAACATAGTAAGCACCCGTTACGCTATTTGTTGCCATATCATAGTCTGCACATGCCTCATTCGCCTCAAAATCATACATGTTTACTTCAGTATCACCTTTGGAATTATCATCATTATTCTCTCGCGATTCAGTAGTGCTTTCTTCAGAATCCGGATTAAACATCTCGGTAACTGTTTTGCTTAAATTGTTATCTTCATCTTTTTTCTTACCGCAGGCACACATTCCAAGCATCATAGCTCCTGCAAGTGTAAATGCCATTATTCTCTTTCCTAAATATCCTTTTCTCATAATTTTTTCCTCCATTTTCATGATATTAATTTTTCTGATTATCATTTTTTTTAATGTTTTTATTTTACTTTTTGTCTTAAATCCTTGCTGTCATTTTTGAAATGCGGTTTTATTTTTTAAATGGTTTTGATACCTTTTTTGATGTATCTGATATATATACGCATGGGATTTTATTTTTTATGGGGAATTTTAAAAAAATTTTTATCAAATAAAAAATGCGCAAATCATAGCATTAAGTAACTCGTGCCATGTGTGCGCATTTTTGAAAAAACTTATATAACTGATGTGACAAGGCTCACGCCCATATCACACTTTATTTGCTTATGGAATTCATATCCTTCCTCTGATATCTTACATAAGTACTTCCATAACGGATGTATATATAATCCGTATTCTCATCATTTTCTGATTGAATAACCGTAAGTTCATCCTCCGGATAATTGCAAAAATCATTTTGTATCTGCTCGCTTATATTATATTCAGGTGGTATATTTTCCTCCTTAACCTTACCGTTATCTACATAAACAATCTCTCTATATACTACTTCTTTTGCAATTTCACTGTCCGAAACATCCTCTTCCGCTTTACTGTCTTCAGCCTCCCGGTTATCCGTACTGATTGAATTTTGATCTGAATCAAATGCTTCGCCTGAAGTAGGATAATCCGTGGCTGTATCGTCTTTTGAAGCATCTCCATTATAGAACTCTGCATCAGATGCTTCCACATCAGATGCTTCCGTATCATACATATCATATGAATCATAATCGCTATCATCTGATTCTGCTGCTTCCTCAACATAGTTGTCCTCCATCCGGACATTATTTTGAGAATCCTTTTCAGTTGTCTTACTATCCTTACCTTTTTTGTTGTTAGTTACATTTAAAACAGCTATAGGTATTGCAATTACAACTATCAAAACTGCTGCGGCTATAAAGCCTGCTGTCTTTCTTCTTCTGGCTTTGTTTTCACTATCTATAAGATTAATCTCCTTATCAAAGCCCGCATCGATACGAGACCACAAATCAGGAGTATCATTTTCCACTTGCTTTAAGTACTCATTTAGGATATCGTCGGGAATATCTTCCACCATGTTATCAATGTCTTCCCGACTGTCCTTATATTCAGTTAAGTTGATTACATTTTTACTCATAATTAGAAAGACACCTCCTTAGCTTTTTTATTCCCTCATTGTATAGCCACGTGACCGTTCCTATCGGCTTACCGGTTATCCTGGCTATCTCCTTAAACTTAAGCTGTCCCATGAGCTTCATATCAATTACTTCCTTTTCATTTGGATTAAGCATTGACATGGCCTGCTTCATATCATGTGACAGGACAGTCTCATTTTCTATCCCTTCCGTATGCGGTTCATCGTATTCCGCTACGGTATTTTTGTTTTTCCTGATTGCATCAATCGCCATATTTTTTGCTATGGTTACAAGCCAGGTCTTGTGTGGGCTTCCCTTTTTAAAGCTTCCTGCCACACGAACCAGCTTAATAAAGAACTCTGATGTAATATCCTCTGCTTCTTCTTTATTTTGGACTGTATTATAGACCACCGCATATATAAGCTTCATATACGCCTCGTAAATCATCCTCAGTCCGTTTTTATCCCCATTTAAAAGCAAATTTATGGCTGACGTAAATTCACTGTCAGTCATATTAAAACCGCCTTTCTATAATATATACGAATTAAATTTCATTTTTTATGGTACAATTCTACAACTTTTTTTATATATCTTCAAGTACTGCCAAAATTCCGGTTTATCGAGCAAGGGTCGTCAGGATATAAAGGGTGTAACTGCCGGAGTAGGTTTCCTCAAGGTGCTTATCATATATAAGGTCTTCGAAGG
>CACWQH010000039.1 GCA_902762955.1 uncultured Lachnospiraceae bacterium | reverse complement strand
TAGCGAAATATAATGAAGAAAAAGGGATTAAAAACATTTGCATTTATGCAAAAATGATTTTAATCCCTTTTTTCTGAAATTATATTGAGGTTAGTGTGCTTGCGTCGTTAACCGAGCGAGAGCGTGTCCTTCGAAGACCATATATATGATGAGCACCCTAAAAAGAACTTACTCTGGCAGTTACACCCTCTATATCCTGCCGACCCTTGCCCGACAAACCGGAGTTTGTCGCGGTGTCCATTCGTGCATTATAGATACGCGTGTCGGTCAGATAAAGTATATATATTTACTTTCTCTTATACACCTTAGGATAAACCAAAACCATAGCCACTATACATACAAGCAGGAAGGCAAGTACATACCATACCAAGCCGGTCATGCTTACTTCACTTCCGAATATGCTTCCCTTGAAGTTAAATGCCTCCTTCATGCTGCTTACAAATTCGCCGTTATCAACACCGCCTATATCAGTGTTGATCTTATCCAGAAGTCCGTTCAAAATTGTGTTTCTGTAAAGTACGGTTACACCTGTTCCCGGGAAAAAATTACAGAAATTCTGAATTCCCTTTGAGAACTGGGACAAAGGTATATATGCGCCGATTACAAAGCCGCAGGCTGCAGACAACATTCCGAAAAATGCACCGCTTGCCGACGATGTCTTGAAAAAGATTATTATAAGCATAAAAAAAGCAGTTGCTGATAATGAACCAAGGAAAATAAGTGCATATGAATATGCAATACTCTCTGCAGAAATGTACATATTTCCCTGAGCTGATAAAACAATGTATCCAATTGTAAGAATAACCGCATTCATAACAAATGCCGATATAGTCGAAGCTACAAAATAAGAAAGCACTATCTGCCATCTCTTTAAAGGCGTTGCAGAGATATCATAATCAATCTTATTTTCTTTATCATTTACTATGGTTGAAAGGCAGTTATAAGGAACTGTAATAAGTGCCGAACCGATAACTCCCACCAAAAGGATCAGATTAACAAGCATATCGATATCCTTATCATCTATCAGTCCCTCAAGTCCTTTCATGGCACTGTTGGCAGAATCAATGTATGTATTCTTTAAGAATAACATATATAATACAAGCACTATGATTGATGTAAGCATTGAAAAAATCACTGACTGTCTGTCCTTAAAATATATTAAAAGATTTCTCTTGGTTAATCCCATAAACTTTCTCATTTTGCCATCTCCCTTCCTGTAAGGTTAAGGAATACATCATCCATGCTTCCCTTTATGATTTCATAATCTGTTATTCTGTCTTTATTTTTATATACAAACTCCGTTATATTATCCTTAAATAATATATTGTAATGGTCTGCATCGTAGGAGTATTCAAATTCTGATATAAGCTTTTCATTATCATCATTTTTATCCGTATACCACACAAGTCTTGACGATGCGTACTTTGTCTTTAATTCTGTCGGTGTACCGGTTGCTATAATATTACCCTTATCAAGTATTACAACATGATCCGCATCCCTTGTCTCCTCCATATAATGGGTAGTGAGGAATATTGTAAGCTTCTTTTCCTTTTTAAGATAATCTATATAATCCCATACAATCTTTCTTGACTTTGGATCAAGTCCGGTGGTCGGCTCGTCTAAGAAAAGAATCTTCGGTTCATTTATAAGTGCCCTTATTATATCCACTCTTCTTCTCTGTCCGCCGGACAGCTTTTCATACTTTCTGTTCCAGATTTCCTTTAACTCAAAGACCTCCATGAACTGTCCAAGTCTATCATCTATCTCTGCCTTGGAAAGACCGTAATAAGAACCTCTCGTGTAAAGATTTTCCTTAACCGTAAGCTTGTTATCAAGCACCGAATTCTGAAAAACTATGCCTATCAGATCTCTGATTTTGTTATCGTCCTTACCAAGCTCGTTATCAAATATCCTCACATCTCCCGAAGTTCTCTCAAGTATCGTACAAAGAATATTAATCGTTGTAGACTTTCCGGCACCATTCTCACCGAGAAAAGCAAACAATTCGCCTTCATTTACCTCAAAGGAGATATCATCTACGGCAAGATGTTCCTTATACTTTTTTACCAAGTTAGAAACTTTTATTGCATTCATATATTTTTCCTCTTTCCTTTTAGGGAGACAGGGGACGGTTCTGTGTCTCCCCTCATTATCTTTTTCTTAACGACAAACCAAGCATACACCATATTTCCAAATAAAAAAAGAGCAACCGGCTTAAGTTGCAAAAAACCAAAACCAAGTTGCACATATATGTGACATGGGCGTGAGCTATGTCACATCTACTCATCGTCCCTAAACTTTTCAAGGGCTTTATTTATCTTATTTTCATCCACCTTACTCATCCAAATAGAAGAAAGCCACACAAAAGCATAAACCACAAAAAATATAACAGCTACAGATATATAACTTGAAATATCCGTATACCAATTAAAAAAATATCCCGCAATCGAAACAATTGCAAAAAGAGAAAGACAATGCAAAATAATTCTTAACGCACTGCTTTTTCCACCCTCAGCTTCCTCAAGCAAAAGAGTCGGAAGCGCACATAGAAAGCCGATTAAAATAATGGATAACGGATGATACCAGTCAAGATGGTAGCTATTCCCACTTAAATGCGTAATCACACCACCTATACCAATCATAAAAAATATACCGGTGGATATAGTCATCGTCTGTTCAAATACTATTTTTATTTTTTTCTTAACAGAATTCTTCTCCTTCATAATCTATATCCCCAATCTCTTTTTCAATTCCTTAACATAGCTTCTGGCTATAACTATATTTTCATCATTCAAAAGCCTGGCATTCATCCTGCCGTTCATATCAGACTTAACGGAACGGATTTTCCTGATATTTACTATCATCGCCTTTGCACACCTAAGAAAATTAGTATTGAGCATATCCTCTAATTCATATAGCCTGAGCTTTGTCTCATAGCAATTTTCCTTTGTGTATATAAAGGTCTTTTTATCGATGGATTCAATGTAATAAATCTTGTTATGTTCCAGAAGATATGTCTGACCTTCCGTACTTACCGCAATTCTGCCCCCTGCACTTTCCAAAAGACCGATTGCAGTTTCAATCTCATCTGTTTTTTTGACTGCTTTAATTATAGCCTGTTCTTCATCATCGGAAACCGCTTTTTCAAATATTACCTGCATCTATTCTCTCCAAAAAAACAAATTAATTTTATGCAAAGATTTCTTTATCTTCCTGCTATCTTCAAGAGACACAGAACCGTCCCCTGTCTCCAATTTTATCCTGCTATTTTGTATCTTTGGAATCATCTTTCATATCATCCTTATGTTCATATATTCTGCTATGCTCCTCAGCAACCCTTTTGACCTCGTCTTCAGCATCCAAAAATGCCTGTGCAACCAATGGGTCAAAATGTGTACCAAGACCTTCACGTATTATATCCATAGACTTTTCAAAAGAAAAACCTTTCTTGTAGCTTCTGTTCGAAATCAAAGCGTCAAATACATCCGCAACCGCCATAATTCTTGCAGAAAGAGGAATCTCCTCTCCCGAAAGTCCCTCCGGATATCCGGATCCGTCCCATTTTTCATGGTGGTATGTGGAAATATTTTTAGCCTCCGTAAGATAAGCAGAATCCGGAACGATTGCAATCGCCTGATTGATAATCTCCATACCTTCAGTGGTATGCCTCTTCATTATTTCAAATTCTTCATCGGTAAGTCTTCCCGGTTTATTAAGTATGGTATCGGAAACCTTTATCTTTCCTATATCATGAAGAGGTGCGGCATGCTCAACATCTGCTATAAACTCATCCGTAACCTGATCCTTATATATGCCCTCCTCTTTCATCTTTTTCATAATAATTTTGGCATATGCCGCAGTTTTCTTAACGTGATCTCCGGTACACTGATCCCTGCTCTCAACAAGATCGGCAAGAACCATAATAAGACCGTTCTGCATATTGGAGATAGTCTCGGTATGCTCCTGGATATCCGCAACATACTGCATACTGTCCTCAGTTGTCTTGACTAAAGCATGATAAAGATTCTCAATCTCATCCCCTGTATGGATGTCTAATTCCTTAATCCTGTCAACACTGTTCATGCGTGCCTCATCGCTGTTATATGCAAAGCCGCTGGCACTGATTGCCATGGTATTTACAGGGTATATAATATTGAACTCTGCAACCCAGAGACCTATAGTAAGTACAAATATAAAGAAGCCTAAGAATAAAGCTATCTGCTTGGCAAAAAAGCTATGCTGGTCATCCCTTAACTGATTCATGGATATATCAACTGCTGCGTAGCACTGACATACTCCGTTACTGTCATATACCGGCTGATATATGGTAAGCAGCCATCCATAGGTCTCATCCGAGATAATCGGATCTAACTTTTCTCCGGCAAGAAGTGCAGGAAGATATTTTGAAAATGCATCGTCGAACTCAATTACATCTCCCGGATCAGATCCTGCAAGTCCGTCCGTATCAAGGTCAAATACAACATGGCATCCGTCCTCCATTATCTTATATACATACACGTATTGTATATCCGGAGAACTGTTTCTAACATTATATAAACGATTTTCAATATCAAGGTATCCTTCTGCCGCCTCGCCCTGTTCGATATATTCATCTACATGATCTGCATCTATGACACTAGCCGCAAGGTATGCAACACCCTCGCCTAGCTTTATATGATCATCAATAGTGGAATCCCTGTAAAGCATAAAGCTTATTACAGTGGATGCCGCTGCTATAAGGAAGCATGCACTCATAAGAAGAATCAATATCCTCGTACGAACCGACATGGAACGGCTCTCTGTACTTCTTGCAGCTTTCCTTGCCTCTTTGGAAAGCGGAGTCTGCTTCCAGCCGTCAACCCATATACTCTCCTTAACCTTTTGAGGAATGATGAACAGTACGATAAGAAGCACAATAACAGTAACAACCTTATCTGCAAGGTCAATAACAAAATCCGCCACAAGCTGTGCCTGAAACATATTAAAGGTACCGTTGTTGTAGAGATATTTTACAAACGGAACAGATATTCCTTCTCCGGCAAATCCATATAAAAACCATGTAAGTATAGCGCTGACGATTCCTCCGATTAAAGAAATAACCAAAACATACAAAAGGGTAGTCCAAATCTTTTTAAAGTAACCCTTTTGAACAGAAAAAGCGGTAATAACAGCAATCATAACATTTATAAAGCCATAATATATAGATGCGGGATCTGAAATAAGTGCCTTAATTACGTTGGATAAAAGTCCTACGGTAACGCCCGGTACAAAGCCACCCAGACCGGCTGCAAGAACCGTACCCACGGTGTCCAAAAACAGCGGAAGCTCCAGCCACTCCGCCAGTGCCGCTCCGCCGAGATTAATCACAATGCCGCATATACTTAAAACAATCATCCAGATTATCCTTGAACGTCTATAGTTTTTGTTAACCTTCTCCATTATATATTTCCTCCTGAAAATCTATATAAATATATGTTAAAAACCTAAAAAGGTGTCATATGTCTAAAATTGAGATAAAACAACATATATTATTATCACATAATAAAATATTTCTTTCAAGATAAATTATCTATACTTTTTATCTATACTTTTTAATCAAATAAAATAATCCCATAAAACTCCTGCTGATATATATTCAAACCACTTTTGAATACTTGCGGATTACATAACCCTTTGATATAATTTAAAATAGCTTTACCATTACATTTTAAAGAGATAAAAAGCAATTATTTTATGAGGAAAACACATGAGTTTTGTAGAGTTTAAAAATGTTAAAAAAACATACAAGAGCGGAGAAATCGAAATCCATGCTCTAAACGATGTAAGCTTTGAGATAGAACAGGGCGAATTCTGTGTAATAGTTGGCGCATCCGGAGCCGGTAAAACGACGATTTTAAACATCCTCGGTGGTATGGATACACTGTCTTCGGGAAGTGTATTCCTTGACGGAGATGAAATATCCTCACTCGGAAAAAAAGCTCTTACCTCCTACAGACGACATGACGTAGGCTTTGTATTTCAGTTTTACAATCTGGTTCAAAATCTTACAGCACTGGAAAATGTAGAGCTGGCTGCCCAGATTTGCCGCGAGCCTCTTGATGCAGCAGATGTCCTTACGCAGGTTGGTTTGGCAGACCGCTTAAATAACTTCCCTGCCCAGCTATCCGGCGGTGAACAACAGCGTGTTGCAATCGCCAGGGCACTTGCCAAAAATCCAAAACTATTATTATGTGACGAGCCAACCGGTGCACTTGATTATGCAACCGGTAAATCCGTGCTTGCCATACTACAGGATACCTGCCGAAAGCTCGGAAAAACAGTTGTCGTCATAACTCACAATCAGGCGCTCACCGCCATGGCTGATCGTGTAATAACAGTAAAAAGCGGTCAGGTTTCCGACATTCGACTTAACGAAGATATCAAAGACATAGCTGATATAGAATGGTAGTAATATGAAATCAATGATGAAACGCACAACCTTAAGAGAGATAAAAGGAAGCTTCGGGAGATTTTTTGCAATATTTGCAATCATAGCTCTCGGGGTTGGTTTTTTTGCGGGATTAAAAAATACCACTCCAACTATGTTTAAAACCGTAAATGATTTTCTAATCAAAAAACAATTATATGATTACAGACTTATCTCCACTATAGGTTGGACTGATAGTGAGGTCGATATCCTAAGACTCCTCCCTGATGTTCGATACATCGAGGGCTCATACAGCTATGATGTCATATATAACTATGCCAAAAAAGAGGAAATGATATTAAAAACCCACAGCATTACCGAAAACATAAACGGTATAGAACTAACCGAAGGACGTATGCCTGAAAACGAAAGTGAATGTCTGGCAGATACTCATATAAGAGATTTACCCAAAATCGGTGAGACTCTGATAGTTGCAGACACCAATTTCGAATCTACAATTGATGCACTGTCATTTAAGGAACTTACGGTTGTGGGATATGTCAATTCATCATATTATATAAATGTTGAACGTGGAACCACCTCTCTCGGAAACGGAACTGTAGCCGGCTTTGTTTATGTACTCCCCGAAGCATTTAACAGTGATATCTACAGCGAAATCTTTGTAAAATTTAACGAAGACTATCCCCTTTATTCAGATGAATACAAAAAATATATGGAAGAAAAAAAGGAAACCTGGGAATATGCTGTAAAGCTTGCCGCAGACTGGCGATATTTAAACGCAGCCTTTGATGCCATCAATGCATCAGACATCCCGGAGCTTAAGACACTTCCCGAATATAAGGAAATAGAAGAACTGATTAATACTGTAAATCTTGATGATTTATCTTCTATCGCCAATTCCTCTGACCTTGTGAAAATCGCAGGTCTTGTAGAGAAAATAGATATCGAAAATCTGATAAAAACCTATCAAAGTTCTGAATTTGCTCAGGATATAACTCTAAACACCTATCTCTTGGAAAGGAACACAAACACCGGTTATGTCTGCTTTGAAAGCGATTCAAAAATCGTAGAACAGATAGCAAATGTATTTCCTATATTTTTCATCCTTGTTGCAGCACTCGTATGTATGACTACCATGAGCCGTATGGTCGAGGAACAGCGTACACAAATCGGAATATTTAAGGCACTTGGCTATTCTTCCGGAAAGATTATGAGTAAATTTATGTTTTACTCGGGCAGTGCAGCTTTGCTTGGATGTATATTTGGATATATCGTCGGAATTATACTATTTCCTAAAGTAATTTGGACTGCCTACAGTCTTATGTATATACCGATTTCAATTAAATATGTCTTTGATGTCAAGCTTGCTCTAATATCCCTTGCTGTAGCACTTTTATGCTCCATAGGTACAACATGGATATCATGTCATGTTGAACTTGCCGAGACAGCCGCAAGTCTTATGCGTCCTAAGGCACCTAAAGCAGGCAAGAGAATCCTTTTGGAGCATATAGGATTTATCTGGAAGCACCTTAAATTCTTATATAAGGTTTCAATACGTAATATATTCAGATATAAGCGAAGATTTTTTATGATGATCCTCGGAATAAGCGGCTGCACGGCTCTTTTACTCACAGGTCTCGGATTGTATGATTCTATAGCCGGTTTTGCAAAAATGCAGTATAAGGATACAGAAATATCCGATGCGGCATTTGTATATTTAAATGGTGATGGTGATAAGCTTCCGGAATCACTTGAAAACAAGCTTGATGAAATCACCATTGATCATCTCCTTGTCAATGAAGAATCCTGGGATTTAATAACTGATGATGCCGTAAAGAGCATCTACCTTATGACACCGGCAAGCTTTGATAACATAGGACTATATATTAATTTTCATACCGAAGAAGGAAAAAGTCTATCAGTTCCATCCAAAAACGAAGCACTGATAAGCAACGGAATAGCCAATCGCTATGGCATAAAAACCGGTGACAGCGTTGTGATAAGGGATGAAAATATGCGTGAGCTTAGACTTACCATATCCGGAGTATATGAAAATCACGTTTATAATTATATATACATTTCACGCGAAACTTTTGAAGAACAGCTTGATGAAACAGTTGATTTTAATACCATATATCTCAACTTTCCTGAGGGATCAGATGTGTACAAGCTTTCAGCCGAGCTTATGAAGGATAGCAATGTAGCAAAGGTTTCTCTGTTTATTGATTTACAAAATCGTGTGGACAATATGATGAAGAGTCTTAACTATGTGGTTTACCTTGTAATACTATGTGCCGCCTTCCTTGCCTTTATAGTTATATACAATCTTACAAATATAAATATAACGGAACGTATAAGAGAAATCGCAACCATAAAGGTACTCGGTTTTTACAAAAATGAAACCTCCGCATATGTATTTCGCGAAAATATATTTTTAACCTCCATTGGAATACTGATAGGGCTATTCCTCGGAGTGCTGCTTCACCGTTTCGTAATGTCAAATATTGTAGTTGATATTGTATCATTCAGGGTTCTAATAAAACCTATAAGCTTTTTACTAAGCATAATATTAACCTTCGCATTTAATATGATCGTAAATTTGTTTATGAATAAAAAGCTTGATAAAATCAATATGGCTGAATCATTAAAATCAGTAGAATAAAAAAACACCCCTGATAAATCAGAGGTGTTTTATCTTTATATATTCTACTTAATAACCTTTATCCATCCTTCAGGAGCTTCGATACGTCCCATCTGAATTCCTGTCAAGGTATCATAAAGCTTCTTGGTGATAGGTCCCATCTCATCCATACCACTTGGGAAGCAGATTTCATTTCCATGATCTACAATCTTTCCTACAGGAGAGATAACTGCTGCAGTACCGCAAAGTCCACACTCAGCAAAATCCTTAAGCTCATCGAAATAAACCTCTCTGTGTTCAACAGTAAGTCCAAGATACTTCTCTGCAACCACCATAAGTGAACGACGTGTGATAGAAGGAAGAATACTGTTTGACTTTGGAGTTACGAACTTGCCGTCCTTAGTTATAAAGAGGAAGTTTGCTCCGCCTGTCTCTTCAACCTTTGTACGGGTTGCTGCATCAAGATACATATTTTCAGCAAAGCCCTGATTATGAGCATCAACAATTGCATGTAAGCTCATCGCATAGTTAAGACCCGCCTTGATATCACCGGTTCCGTGTGGAGCTGCTCTGTCGAAATCAGATACTCTAATAGTTATAGGCTTTGCACCACCCTTAAAGTAAGGACCAACAGGTGTTACAAAGATACGGAACTGATACTCATCTGCCGGCTTAACACCTATAACAGGGTTGCTGCCGAACATATAAGGTCTTATATAAAGTGTTGCTCCCGAACCATATGGCGGAACATAATCAATATTAGCCTCAACAGTCTTAACAACTGCCTCTACAAACTTATCCTCAGGATAAGTCGGCATCTCGAGTCTTGTACATGAATCAACCATTCTCTTAGCGTTAAGGTCAGGTCTGAAGCATACAATATGTCCATCCTCTGTAGTGTAAGCCTTTAAGCCTTCAAAACAGGTCTGTGCATACTGAAGTACGCCTGCACACTCGCTAATGGTTACTGTAGCATCTTCTGTAATAACGCCATCATCCCATGCGCCATTCTTAAAGTTTGATACAAAACGCTTCTCAGTCTGGATATATCCAAAACCAAGGTTTGACCAATCAATATTCTTACTCATAGCTATCGTCTCCCTTTTTCTAATGTGATTAAACATAACCTTATTGTACCACCAACTTGCAAATATTCAAGTAAAAAATACAAGTAAAGCCTTAAATATAAGCAAACTTTAAAGTGTCATATTATCTGCCATACATTTTTAAGCCTTGGTCAATATATTATTTTAAAATTGCCACTGCCTCAATCTCCACAAGTACATCCTTAGGAAGTCTTGCAACCTCAACACAGGAACGCGCAGGAAAGTTTTCAGTAAAGAACTCGGAGTACACTTCATTAATCGCTGCAAAATCATTCATATCCTTGATAAATACCGTAGTCTTAACTACATTTTCAGCGCTTGAGCCTGACTCGGAAAGAAGGGTAACAAGGTTCTTGATTGCCTGTCTTGCCTGAGCCTTGACATCTCCGGTCTCAAGCTCTCCGGTTTCAGGGATGATAGGTATCATACCTGAAGTAAATACCATCTTGTCCACCACAATAGCCTGTGAATAAGGTCCAATCGCAGCAGGTGCCTTAGGTGTAGAAATAATCTTTTTCATAACATTTACCTCCTATTATTTTATTAATTTTATTTTTGATCTAAATAATATAACAAATATTATAGTTTATTCTCGGCCTTAGAATTATAATCTGTCTATCCTATGATGTTTATCGTACTTTCCGTAATCTCAACCTTTCCTTCTTTCAAGAGCTTTCCAACAGCTCTCTTAAAGGCATTTTTGCTAAGTCCGAATTCCTTCTTTATAAGCTCCTTATCCGCCTTATCCGTAAACGGCAGAACTCCTTTATAGCTTTTTATTATATCATAAACCATCTCTGAATCTTCATTCATCTGTATATATGCAGGTTCCCTAAGCATAAGGTCAGCCTTGCCGTCCTCCCTTATCTTCTTGATTCTTCCGGTTACACTTTCACCCACATATACCTTATTATATATCTCACTTTCATGTATAAGTCCAAGGTACATATCATCAATGGCAACAAACGCTCCCATACCCTTTTTATACTCATATACAGTGCCTGTAAATGTATCGCCATCCTTATAGCCGCAAACCTTTTTCAGGCTATCGTAAAGCTTCATGGAGACACACAGCCTGTCCGACTTATCTGCATACATTTTAACAAGATATTCCTTACCCTCTTCGACCTTTGCCGTCTGCTCCTTAAAAGGAAGAAGAATATCCTTTTCAAGTCCCCAATCCATAAATGCACCGATTGAGGTTACACTTTTCACCTTTAATTTCTTTATCTCTCCCATGGTTATAAGAGGCTTGTTGGTAGTTGCGATAAGCCTGTCCTGTGAATCCCTGTAAATAAATACATCAACCACCGAACCTGCCTTTACGCCCTCTTCAACCTGCTTTCTCGGAAGCAGCACCGTATCCGCGGTTTTACTGTCATCCTCTCCCAGATAAACTCCAAAATCCTTGGATCTTATAACCTTTAAAGTGTTCCATTTACCGATTTCTATCATATCCGTCCTCCTTTTAAATGTATAACCTCATACAATTTGCCTAATCCTTGCGGTGGCTCTGTGCATAAAAAAGAAAAGACCACTTCACGCGGTCTTATTTCTTACCTTTTCCAAGCTTTAAAACTTTACTTCTGATAAAGTCTGCCTCTTTATCATCAGCCCTTGTATATCCGTATTCGAAAAGCTTTTCAGCAGAATTATTGAGAGAAAATACCGACATTCCCTTTTCATTAAGCTTTTCCTTATAACCGTTATATACATCTACTACCGCATATATATCCTTGCTTCTTCTGTCAGGACTTGCCATAACATCTCTGATGCACCAGTCATCTATGGCATCTCCCTTAGAAGGCTTTTCCATATTTTCAAAATTCACTTTTTTTGTATATATATTATCAGTATCACATATAGCCCAAGGGACCACATAGACTATGCTGCTCATAATATTTCCTCCAAAACTAAACTGCATGTAACATGTGCCATTCTATACCATTCCTTTTCGTTTGTCAAACAATAATTTTTATCGTGGAAAATAATATTTTATTTTCGAAAAACGACGAAAACTTTTTTAAAAAAGTGCTTGCATTTTAAATAGACATCAATTATAATATGTGATTGTGATGGGCTATCGCCAAATGGTAAGGCACTGGACTCTGACTCCAGCATTTCAAGGTTCGAATCCTTGTAGCCCAGCTAAAAACAAGCTTGAGCAATCAGGCTTGTTTTTTTTATTTCCTTTTACTCATAAGATAAAAATCGTAAAGCATAGTCTTTTTATCCATTACTTTTTTCAGATTATATTTCTTATAATTTCTAAAATATGCAGCTATACTTTTTTTGCCAAGCATTTCACATCTTATATGATAGCTTTTTACCATAAGCTTCATAAAATCATATTCTCTGTCATAAGCCTCACGGTCAAGCAGTTTTAAAAGCTTAAGCATATCCGTTTTCTGTCCTGCCATATCCTCATAATCTTTTATGCGTTTTTCTATTGTAGCTGCACGATTTAACCCTATCGTGTTATCTCCATGAAGTCTGTAGCATATGAGTTCTTCATTTAACATATAAAGTCCGTTTGATAAAGCAGCCGCTATATTAATTATCCAGTCATGTGGTATATTATATGTCTTAATTTCATTTATATGTTCAAGCAGCATATTTTTTATATCCTTGGTAAATGCCATAGTACATCCCATGGCTGCATTGTAGCTTAAAACCTCCTCAAGCGATATACCGTAGAGGCTTCTTTTATCCTTATTTCTCCGTCTGTTTCTTACTCCCTCAGAAACTTCATTTCCATTACCGTCAATCAGCTTATATGAAGTATTTAAAGCCCTAATGCCCTCATTATCCGTTATCACCTTAACCATTTTTTCTATCTTATCGCTATGCCAGATATCATCCTGATCACAAAAAAATATTACGTCCCCCGAAGCATATGAGAGTGCATCGAAAAATGTATTTCTATATCCCATATTTTCCTCATGTTCTATTAAACGGCCGCTAATATCCGTGCTCTCAAAAAAGGCTTTGATAAGCTCCTTTGTATTATCATCAGACTTATCATCAACTATTATGATTTCATCAGGATTAACACTCTGATTATCTATAGAATTCAATTGTTCGTTTATATAACGTGCTCCGTTGTAGGAGGCCATAATAACGGATATCTTCATAATAATTCCTCTCATCCATGTGACATGCTATGTTTCTGATTGACACTTCTTTATAATACGACTATATATAAAAATGTACACGCATGGCACGTGTTACTTAACGCCATGCTTAGCACATTTTTATATATAGTCGTAAATAACAACTCAACCAATTGTGTCAATCAGAAACATCGCATGTCACATTTATACTTTAAATTTAATTCCTGCTGAAAGTCCTTTGAAATACGCTCTGAGTTTTTCTGCCTTATTATCTTCATATAGAACTATAAGTAATAATACCTTAAACAGTCTCAAAAGTTCAGCAACAACGCTTATATGCTTTGCATATCTTTTTATATAAATAACTATATTTCTTGCGATGTAATATTTTCTGTACGGCGAATGATTTGCTACTCTAATCTTTGTCCACAGGAATTTTCTGTATTCCGATTTACCGATTCTGTGGTCAAGAACAACCTCATTCATTCTGATTATTTTGTAACCATTTATAATACATCTTATCGAATAATCATAATCCACATAATCTATAAAAAGCTTATTGTCAAAGCCGCGAAGCTTTTTCCATATTCGCACATTTGTAATTGCCGCAGAGGTGATACATTTACCAACCTCCTGATAGCTTTCTGCGTTTACTGCGGTTCCAAGCTCGCATAACTCGCCCGATGCAGTTTCCTTTATGAGTGGAACTATCATGGCTATATCATTTAAATTACAATCTGTATTTGAAGCATCGGCAAAAGAATTTTTCTTTCTGCTTTTTTCTTCCAATAACTTTTTTGCCGAAGAAATAATATTATCCGGACAAACCGAATCCTCATCTAAGGTTATTACCCATTCATATCCGTTTTCATATGCATACTTCATGCCCTGGTTAAGCGCATAAGCTATACCCTTATTTTTTTCATTGCTTATAACCGCAGCATTATATATAAAGGACAGCTTTTCGAGAAATGACTTGTCCTCTGAACCGTTGTCAACGATAACCGCCTTATCAATCTGGCAGGATATTGCCTTAAGATTTTCATTTAATCTGTCCACATCAGGATTATATGTTACTATTACTGCCAAAAACTTCATATGAAACTCCTTAACTTACGTAATCAATAATCAATACAATAAAAACTACAGAACCTCGTCAAGAGCCTTCTCAAAGCACTGTTCACTAAAATATTTTACAAATGTTTTTCTTGCATTTTTCTTCATTTCTTTAATGCGAACATAATCATTTATATTATCCAACGAACCTTCTTCATATATATTAAGTCCACAATCCTCTTCTTTTATTATATTTCCAATATCTTCATTTAAATTGTTGATTATCGGAAGTCCGCCCTCCAGATAATCAATACTCTTCATGCTAAGTCCAATGCAAACCGTATCCTTCATTATATTTAACCCATAATGACAGGAATCTATTATATCCTGCTTTTTCTTAAAATCATATATCTTACCGTGGAAGGTGACGTCAGCCCCTGCATTTTTTGCTGCTGCTATAAGCTCGTCCTTTCTTTCACCGCCACCGATTATATCAAGATATACCTTCATCTTTTCGGAAAGTCCGGATATAAGCGTGGCAATTCCATCGATATCAATTATATTGTTTATCGATCCAAGATAAAGAAGGTGCAGTCCTTCGCTGCTCATTTTATCATAATCAGGTAATACATCATTATTATTTTTCTTATGCGCCCAGTAAATTACTTTGTTTTCGGTTTTCTTAATATATTTTTTCAGTTTTTTTACATACAGTCCACATTCAGACACTATATAATCAGCATATTTTAAATTTTTATCCCTCACAAGCTTCCAGAGCGTAAACGGAAACTTATCAGTCCGTGTACTTGGAAAGCTCTCCGGCCAAAGGTCAATTATATCCATAATCACCCTGACATTTCCACGCTTTTTATATCTTTTTGCAAGTGCCGACTGTGAGTTTGGCGGAACCACCAGATACAATATGTCAAAGCTCATGCCATCCAATAATTTCCGGCATTTTTTTGTGAAATTGTAGTGAGAATAAAGTCGTGAAAGGGATATATTTTTTTTATAAGGAAATGTTTTAACGGATATATAGTTTTCCTTATCAAGCTTCCTTTTCTTCTTTTCCGCATGCATATAATCCGAAGCAAGCACCGTCACCTCATAGCCCTTTTGCTTCAGATATTTATAAATCATATCCACTCTATATTCAAAAATAGAAGAAGAATTGACTATAACAACCTTTTTCATACTTATCCCTTACTATCTCCTTACCGACATTTCATAAAGTCGTACATCCTTCAAAAATTATCCGACATATCTTAAAGTCGTACATCCTTCAAAAAACTCTGTCCGACTTACTCATAAATCATATAACATTACATTAATCATATCAATAGCTCTAATCGCGCATATGAAAAATCGAGCAGTTTTAACTGCTCGACTGCATGCGGCAGAGAGGATTCGAACCCCCGACACCATGGTCCGTAGCCATGTGCTCTATCCAGCTGAGCTACTGCCGCATAAATATTTACAACAGTAGTGATTTTAACGCATCTATGCAGGTTTGTCAAGTGTGATTTGGGCGTATTCATATATTACATTATCCTCCGAATCTGCACAAACCGATATAATATGTTTATCAACTACTTTTATATCATATGATATATTATTAACGTATTCTCCAAAAGAACTGTTATCATGCTCATCCAGATATACATCATTCAAGCTGCTATTATCTGTTATGGATATGGAAGGTTCATCAGGATTAACGCTGAAGCTGTCAAGTCTTAAGCCAAGTCCCTTGCCTGTAAGCTTCATAAACGCTTCCTTCATAGTCCATATCTTGTAAAAACGCATATCTACGTCCGAACACTCAAGACCATCACTTATATAATCAATCTCGTCCTTGGTAAAAAAACGATTTGCAACCTTCATATCATCATCTCTTACCTTGACTTTTTCCACATCTATTCCAACCGATGCGATATCCGCATCCATAGTATATGCCAAAACCACATAATCCCCGGAGTGGGAGATATTATATTTAAATTTCTCTTTTCCATGTATATACGGTTTTCCGTACTCGCCCTTATCGACAATGATATCATTTGCCGATATGTCATATACTGTTTCATAAGCCCTGCCAAGTAATAGTCCGGCTGTCATCGAAACATATGAGGTTCTTTTATTTTTAAGCTTGCTAACCGCTTCCTTTCTGGCAGGATACAAGCTTTCATATAAGCAGTCAAACTCTTTATCAAGATATGACTCATCTATTTTAGTTATAATAATACTTACCTTACTCATAAGCAATTAATCCAACATAACTACATAAGCATTAATTCATATAAATACCCAACTAACACTTAATTCACATAAATCCTCAAAAAATATACCAAAATAGGATAATAATAAATCAGGCTGCCCATCCGCTATATGTATAACCAGGTATCATATAACGGAAAGGACAGCCTGCACATAATATCTTACTTTTCTTCAAGTTCAGCAAGGATTTCGAAAAGAACATTTACTTCCTTTTCCTTAGCTGCATTGAAATATGTCTTAAATCTTGATGCTGCCTCAATCTCATCTGTAATTGAAATTCTTACGAGAAGATTTCTTGCTGCAAGCATATTCTTAACAACTGTAGCATAAGCATCCAGTGTCTCCTGATTAAACTTGAGATATCCGTGGTCCATAAGATACTTAATTCTCTCATACATAAGAACCTTGTGATCATACATGATATGAAGTGCTCTTATATCAAAATCAGGCTCCTCAGCATGAAGCTGCTTTTCAACCTGTGCCAAAGCCTTATCATAAACCTTGATACCAAATGTTGTGTCATCAAATCTGTTTCTAAGCATACGGAAATGATCCTTAGTATCCTCAGAGTTAAGGTATTCCTTTAAGTTCTGCTTGATAAGTTCAAGATCAACATCATATACAGGCATCTCGCTGTTCTTCATAATTACATAGAGACCACGCTTACCGTTGTCGGCATCCTTAAACATATGATCTTCCTTAGCACTGATAACCTCCCAGCCTCTCTCTAAGTCTGAGAAAGAAACTGTATTGTATCCGTAATGATCCTGGAATGTAAAGTCTCCAACATAGAACTCTTCCTTATCTCTGTCATAGCCATAGATAAACAACTCATGAGGGAACTTATAATCAACCTCTGCATCACAGAGAATCTTTGCCTCGTCAAATACTCCGTATACATATCCGTCAAGGTCAATAGTCTTGATAACAAAATCTATAATATTGCCACAGTAGCTCTCAATCTGCTCCTTAGTCATAAGTGAATATACAAGATAAGGACACTGCTTAAGTGAGCTGCTTCCCGGCATCATGTCTGCAAAAAGCATATCATCGCCTGTGAAGATCTCCTGAATATGATAGCAGCGAAGCTGTATGTAGTTACTGAAAATCCACTTCTTTGCATTTTCATCATCTGATAAAATTGAAAATAATGTTGCATGCCACTGCCATGATGTAATCATAGGATAAGTTACGGGTAATTTCTTAATATCTGCCATCTTTTTACTCCTCCAATATCTATAATTTTAAGCTAATTTCTCAGCAACTGTAGCTGCCAAGTCCCCAAATGTGTCATAAGAAGATAATGCTAATTCGTAATCATTAAATGAAACATCGAATTTGCTTTCGACTGCAAGAATAAGTCTGATCAATGATACTGAGTTTACGCCATACTCCTGAGTAATTGAAGCTGCGAAGTCAACCTTTTCGATTTCAGGCATAACATCCCCAATTACTTCTTCAAGTTTAGTATTAATCTGTGTTCTGTCCATCAAATATACCCCCTAAGTTAAATTTTTCAATCATTTATTATTGTACTATCATTTATCACTAAAATCAAGATAAAAAGTATCAACAGAAACAGTTCTCGTTGATACCTTTTTTGATTCTATACGGACTACTCAAGGCTCACAAATTATATAGATATATAGAGTAGCTAACCATCAATTTGCTAAATCAATAAGCTCAACACCTTTATCTTCGCACGAAAACGATGAACTCGCTTCGCTCAAACACATCGTTTGCATACCATGAAAAAAATGATGTGTCCGTACAGGTGCTAAGCATAGCGTTAAGTGATAACGAGCTATGCGTGTACCTTGTATGGACACATCATTTTTATTTTCTGCGTAATTATGAAGCCTAGTACTTAGCTGTGTTAAGCTTTACGCCAGGACCCATAGTTGAAGCGATAACTACGCTTCTTAAATACTGACCCTTTGCAGCTGAAGGCTTAGCCTTCATAATAGCATCTATTAAAGTCTGGAAGTTGTCTGTTAACTGCTCCTCTGAGAAAGAAGCTTTTCCAATTGGCACATGGATAATATTTGACTTGTCAAGTCTGTACTCAATCTTACCAGCCTTAATATCGTTAACAGCCTTAGTAACGTCCATTGTTACTGTACCGGCCTTTGGGTTAGGCATTAAGCCCTTAGGTCCAAGTACACGTCCTAAACGACCTACAACACCCATCATATCAGGTGTAGCAACAACAACGTCAAAGTCTAACCAACCATCGTTCTGAATCTTTGGTACTAACTCATCACCACCTGCGTAATCAGCACCTGCAGCTAAAGCCTCATCTACCTTATCGCCCTTGGCAAATACCAAAACCTTAACTGACTTACCTGTACCGTGTGGAAGAACTACAGCACCACGAACCTGCTGGTCTGCATGACGACCATCAACACCAAGTCTGAAATGAGCTTCGATAGTCTCATCAAACTTAGCACTGGCTGACTTTTTAACAAGAGAAACAGCCTCTTCTAAGTCATATAAATTTGTCTTTTCAATAAGCTTTGCAGCCTCTGTATATCTTTTACCTTTTTTCATTTAAAAAACCTCCTGTGGTATTATCGGGAGCGACCCTCCCACTAAATTTAAATTCTTCAAATCTAATTAGTCCTCAACTTCGATTCCCATGGAACGAGCAGTACCTGCTATCATACTCATAGCAGCCTCTAATGATGCTGCATTTAAGTCTGGCATCTTAAGCTCTGCAATTTCCTGAATCTTAGCCTTAGAAATCTTTGCAACCTTTGTCTTGTTTGGTGTAGCAGATGCTGACTTAAGGCCGCACGCCTTCTTAAGTAACACTGCTGCAGGTGGAGTCTTAGTTACAAAGCTAAAGCTCTTATCTGCATAAACCGTGATTACAACAGGGATGATCATATCGCCCTGATCAGCAGTTCTTGCATTAAATTCCTTTGTGAACGCAACGATATTTACACCATGCTGTCCAAGTGCAGGACCAACAGGTGGTGCAGGAGTTGCCTTACCTGCAGGTATCTGTAATTTAATATATCCTTCTACTTTCTTCGCCATTATAGCGTACCTCCTAAATACGTGGTCAAACGGGATTTTGTCCCTTCCACTTTCTAAAAAACTTTACATCTTCTGTATATCGGCAAAACCAATCTCAACTGATGTGGCACGACCAAATATATCAACTTCAATGGTAACTGTCTGCTTACCTTCATTAATTGATTTAATCTCACCACTATTGCCTTCCCAGGCACCTGTAACAACCTTAATGGTATCGCCAACAGCTACATCAAGCTTAACCTCTTGAGCATTGATACCAAGTGTTCTCATCTCACTCTCAGTAAGAGGAACCGGCTTTGATTCAGGACCTACAAATCCTGTAACGCCTCTTGTATTACGAACAACATACCAAGTAACATCATTCATATACATATTAATAAGCACGTAGCCCGGAAACAATTTTCTTGAAACAGTCTTCTTAGCACCATTCTTAGTTTCAACCACATCCTGTACAGGAACGGCAACCTCAAGTATCTGGTCCTGAAGCTTTCTGTTTTCTATGGTTTTTTCGATATCACTTTTTACCTTATTCTCATAGCCTGAATAGGTATGAGCAACATACCACTTTGCCTCATTACTGCTCTTAATCTTTTCGCCGGCAGTATTTTCAGCAGTGGCAGCTTCGTTTTCTACCATCTCTGACATATACTCACCACCTTAACCTATTATAAAAGTCAAGCCATACTGTAATAAGAAGTCAACTCCGGCAATGATAAAACCTATAACAAGCGCTGCTATAATAACTACAACAGACTGCTTACCTACTTCTTTTCTTGTAGGCCAGGTAATCTTACCAAATTCGGCTTTTAACTCTTGAAACCAGCTTCTTTTCAAGGAAGGTGATGTCTCATTGTTTTTTGACATATACTACTCCTTTTCGGGCTTATAGCTATAAGCACCTTAAATAATGCCGACTACTTTGTTTCCTTGTGCAACGTATGCGCCTTACAGAACTTACAGTACTTCTTAGTTTCCATTCTGTCCGGATGCGTTTTCTTATCCTTTGTCATATTGTAATTACGCTGTTTACAATCCTGACATGCCAATGTTATTTTAACACGCACAACTATCCACCTCCATATTTTATTTTCTTGATTTTAAGGCATAAAAAAAAAGACCTCTTCCATCGCAACGTATAGATTACCAAAAACAAGTCTTAAAGTCAAGCAAAATCTTTATTTTTTTTGTTTTTACAACCTTGTGGGTTTATGGCGGCATACAGTATCTCGATAACTTGCCATCAATTTGTTAAATCAGCGCACTCAGGTTCTTTGTATTCGCACGAAATCGATAAACTCGCTACGCTCAGACATATCGATTTCTGAGCGAATACATACGAACACTTCGCTGCTGATTTTACACAAATTGGGCAAAATGTTATCAAGACACTGTATGCCGCCATAAACCCGCTATACTGCACAAAAAATGAATATAAATATCGTATATAATTACTATAGACTATCTTGCAAAAATAAGATATTATGATACTAACTATCATTATCTTTTAATGTGGGATGATAGCCGAAATTTTAGTATTTACGTAAGACTGCAATTTTTAGGAAAGGAGGATGTCTTATGCAGATAACAAGTGAAGTATATAATTATCTGTCGCATACGGCAATGCCAAAAAAACGTACGACTGCGCATAAGTCATCTGAACTTCGTGCGGTCTATAACAATATGGCAAAATATAACAAGAGCCTTCCTTTATATAAGTTTTCACTTTCCGCTGAAAAGCAGGATCGTGTAATCAATATTAAAGAAGCTGCTCTTACACTTAAGGATGTAGCTCAAAGCTTCAATGACAAAGAAAGCGATGTTTACAGCAAGAAGATGCTTATATCTGACAATGAAGACTCCGTAACCGGAGAACTTCGTGGAGGAGATATTGATTCTTTACCGGACGAGCTTGAGATACAGGTTAAGTCGCTTGCAACCAATCAGGTTAACAGAGGAGATTTTCTTCCGTCAGACAGAAGATACTTCTCCGCAGGAAGCTATAATTTTACTATGGATACTCTTAATTCAGCTTTACATTTCAACCTGAATATAGACGCATCCGACAACAACTACGATATCCAAAGCAAGATAGCAAGCTCTATCAACAACAGAGATATGGGCATAACCGCTTCAGTTATAACTGACGGAAATGATAACAGTGCAATCGAAATATCGACCAACGATACAGGAAGACCTAGAACTGATGACGGATTATATTTTTCCTTTGCAGTAGAAGGAAATGATTATGATATAGTATCAGACCTCGGTCTCAACAATGTAGTAAAGGAGCCAAACAATTCATCCTTTGTTATAAATGGCGAGACCCATGCTGCTGCTACCAATAATATCTCCGTAAATCAGGTAATAACCTTAGACTTCCATAATGTATCCGACAAGCCGGTTAAAATCCAGTTTGCACCGGATATTGATTCGGTTATGGATCAGGTTGATTCCTTTGTAGAAGCCTATAATAATTTGGTAGATTTGTCTGATTCTGCTGCAGAAAGCAAAATCGGCCGCAGAAATCTCTATAACGACATATCTGCAATAGTTGAAAAGCACAAGAATGAGCTTGAATCCGCCGGACTTACAATATCAGAGGATAATCACATAGTTAAGGAAGAATCACTTTTGGTTCAGAGTGTTAAGAGTGGAGAGTTTGGTGAATTATTCAATGATATATCTTCATTTAAGGATGATATCTCTCTTGCTACCGACAGACTTACACTTGACCCGATGGCTTACATCAACAGACTGATTGTAACCTACCCTGACACCAGACACAATCAGGGAACATCCTATAACCAGTCAGTATATAGTGGTATGATTTACAACAATTATGCGTAGTCGGACAAATTAACAACTTAATATTAAAAAATTGCGCCTGTGAGTTTTAGACCCACAGGCGTTTTCAATGTATGTACCACCCACCCGATATATCTATACCGGTCTCTTCTTCAAATTCCTTCATAATTGCCTCCGGATTCTCATGCATATCAAGCAGCGTTGTAAAGGTGCTGAGTAAAAGCTTATCCTTGTCATATCTGTTGGCACTGTCACTTCTGTCCATATGAGCCCTGAAATGATCCATCTGCCAAACCAATATATCCGCTATCGTATATCTTCCTATCTTAAGCTCGCACAAAAAATCACGATAATCATAATAATAAGCAAACTCACGGAGTACAGCATTGTCCTTTTGTAATCTGTTCCAAAAAACTTCTGCCTCGGCATCCGTCTTATCAGAGCATTTATTTAATTCATAAGCCCAATCCTTTAATTTTAAGAGAGCTGCTTGTAATTCTTTATTTTCTTCCATAATAATCTTTCCTTTTTTCAGAAACTGCCATTCAAAAGCTTTATCTCTTCATCCGTTAGTCGTCTGTACTCTCCGGGTTTCAGACTATCATCAAGACTTAAGCTTCCCATGCTTAATCTTTTTAAATATGTTACCTTCATACCAACCGCTTCAAACATTCTTTTTATCTGATGATAGCGGCCTTCGGTTATGGTAATCTCTACCTTGCTTTTAACTATTCCATCGCTCACAAAATCATCGCAACTATCACCGCTATTATAAACTACATCTGAAGCTTCGTCCTTATCATCATATAATATTCTAAGCTTCGCCGGTGCTGTCGGCTTATCATCTCCGATATCTATACCTTCGTCAAATCTTAAAACCGTATCCTCAGTTACCTCTCCGTCAATTATCGCAAAGTACGTTTTATCCACATGCTTGCCCGGTGCCAGAAGATTATTTGAAAGCTTTCCATCATTGGTTATAATAAGAAGGCCTTCCGTATCCTTATCCAATCTTCCGACAGGAAACAAATCCCGTCTTTTTGCTTCCGTAATAAGTTCAATAACAGTCTTATCCATATCATCTTTAGTTGCAGATACAACACCTTGAGGCTTATTGAGCATAAAATATTCAAACTCATTATAGATGAGCTTTTTTCCGTCAAGACAGACCTCGTCACAGTCGGGATTAATCTTTATATCGCTCTTCCCCGCAGCTTCACCGTTCACTGTCACCTGACCTTTTTTAATTTTTATCTTTACTTCGCTTCTCGTTCCCGCACCTGCATCCGCAAGAAATTTATCAAGTCTTATATCCGCCATTATCATTTCTCTCTGACTATCATTTTATATTTTCTATTATATTATCATTTGATAAAGAATTTTTCCACAAAATAATATATCGATCAGCAATCAATTATCCGACAACCAATCGATATATCTATTTCTTTATATTCAAATTATCAGTTAATCAATCTAAATAATGATTAACCATTTATGTAACAAGTGCCTCTGTCCCCATGTCACACTTATCAATCATTAAGCGTACTCTTGTGATCTTCCTGAATCTCCGGATGATACGAAAGAATAGGCTCTTCGTCCTCTCCCTTAATATTTCGGTTTACATAATTTTTTGTAAGCTTAATTACCATAGGAATAAGTGTAATTACACCTATAAGGTTAGGTATCATCATGAGTCCGTTAAAGGTATCTGATATATCCCATGCTATGGAAGAGGTCATAATTGAACCTGAAACTATAAGCAATACGAAGAATATTCTGTAGTACTTGGAAGATTTCTCACCAAATAGATACTCCCATGCTCTGGTTCCGTACTGTGACCAGCCAAGAACTGTGGTAAATGCAAATAGCAAAATCGCAAGTGATACAAAGATCTCACCCGGTCTGCCAAATACATTTGAGAATGAAGCTGCAACAAGTGTAGCATCATCAGTTCCTTCAGCTGCAAGGCCTGTATTTAAGTCAATTGCACCGGATGAAAGAACTACGAGTGCTGTCATGGTACATACAACGATAGTATCAAAGAATACCTCAAATATTCCCCACATACCCTGGATAACCGGCTCCTTAACATTGGAAGATGAGTGAACCATAACTGAAGAACCGAGACCTGCCTCATTTGAGAAAACGCCTCGCTTACATCCCTGAACTACAGCCTGCTTGATAAGAAGTCCGCCTGCAGCACCACCTACAGCCTTGAAATCAAAGGCACATTTGAAAATAATCTTAAACATATTGCCTACATCAGATATATGACATATAACTATTGCAAGTGAACCGAGTATGTATAAAACAGCCATAAACGGAATAACTCTTTCCGCAAATGCTGCGATTCTCTGAAGTCCACCTATTATAATAAGACCGGCGAGGATCATAATTGCAATTCCGATTATAAGTGCCGGAACAGATATACCGGTATCTCCTATTTCAGCAGTTGAATTCTTGAAAAATGTTGATTTAAGATTAAGTGTAATCTTATTTACCTGTCCCATATTACCTATACCAAATGATGCAAGTATGGCAAATATCGAGAAAAGTACGGCGAGAACAGAGCCGAGTGTCTTACAATGCTTCTTGGAACCAAGTCCATCCTTAAGATAATACATGGCACCACCGCACCATTCACCCTTGCTGTTCTTTCTTCTATAATATATACCCAGTATATTTTCTGAGTAATTGGTCATCATTCCGAAAAATGCGGCTACCCACATCCAAAATACTGCACCGGCACCACCCATGACGATAGCTCCCGATACTCCGGCTATGTTACCTGTACCAATGGTTGCAGCAAGTGCGGTACAAAGTGCCTGGAACTGTGATATGGACTGCTTATCAGTCTTTCTTGTGGCCTTGCTTTCCTTTTTGAAAACTCCGCCTATAGTATTTTTCCACCAGTGTCCGAGATGGCTTACCTGGAAAAACTTCGTAACACAGGTAGTAAGTATACCTGTACCGATTAACAGAATGATTCCAATCTTAACCCATACGAAATCATTGATTGCACTGTTAATGTCATTCAGTGTACTTAAGAACTCTTTCATAAATTTTTCCTCTCTAAATTATTCATTCCTCTTAAAGTATATGTCGCTTGCAACACATCGCATGCGAATAGTTTCATAAGTAAAAAATGCAGTAAACCACCGATAATGATTTACTGCACCTTTGCAAATCGTGCCCAGAGCCGGAATCGAACCAGCGACACGAGGATTTTCAGTCCTCTGCTCTACCAACTGAGCTATCGGGGCATATTTTTATCTTATGAAATTAATTTAAGGATTTGCATATCCTTATAGTAGCGGGGACAGGATTTGAACCTGTGACCTTCGGGTTATGAGCCCGGCGAGCTTCCAGACTGCTCCACCCCGCGATATTGTGCACATAACAGGTTGCAGTATGGTTAAACAGCACCTTTAATGTGCTTTAATGGATGGAGGTGGATTCGAACCACCGAAGCAAATTGCAGCAGATTTACAGTCTGTCCCCTTTGGCCACTCGGGAATCCATCCATATCATCATAATGATGATTAAAGCCGACGATCGGAATCGAACCGATAACCTGCTGATTACAAGTCAGCTGCTCTGCCAATTGAGCCACATCGGCATATTTAATTTAAAAGAAAAATGGGACCTACAGGGCTCGAACCTGTGACCCTCTGCTTGTAAGGCAGATGCTCTCCCAGCTGAGCTAAGATCCCAGATAATAATATAAAAGCGACCCGGATGGGGATCGAACCCACGACCTCCGCCGTGACAGGGCGGCGCTCTAACCAGCTGAGCCACCGGGCCTTAATCGCTTAATTAATGCAAAGAAGATTATATCATTGAATCACAATTAATTCAACTGTTTTTTGTGAACCTTCAGAACTTCACACAGAAAGCCTTGCCTTCCTTAACAATCACCCGTCTTCGTAAGAAACCTCTAAGGATAAGCCCTCGACCTATTAGT
>CACWQH010000038.1 GCA_902762955.1 uncultured Lachnospiraceae bacterium | reverse complement strand
AAATCCAATAACGTCTGATAATCCATAAACTCTCTAATACTTAAATCATCTAAACCGTTTCTTTTACACAGATTAATATAATGCTCAAAATCTGAAGTATCATTATCTTTTTTAACGGAATACATAATCTCAAAACCTGAAACCATTTCTATATCTTCAGATGTAAAGAAATCACAAATACTCACTACCTCATTATTTATTTTTTCTGTAATGTATTTTACGTATTCATCAAAGCCTTGCCTTTCATTAATTAAACTTGCAAATTTTTCATTTATTGATTGTTGAAAATCAGATGTTTCCCCATACTTATATAATTTCCAGCGTCCATCTACAAAATCAGCATATTTTCTTAAATTTCCACTTAATGATGCATTAGGATTATTAATTATATCAACATCTGTTATGCTTTTAAAAGATACTTTTTTATCAACATGGGAAAATAAAGAAACATCTTCCCATTTTAAATCTATACCAATTGGACAAATCCAAAATGTATCTGTTAAGCTAAGTCCTAAGTTTTTCTTTAATAACGACAAAGACGTATCACACCCATTTTGAGTAAGAATATCTTTAATGCCGACTCTTGAATCAGGAATGGCTCTAAATTTCCACCACAAGTTGAATTCCTCAACACTCATATCCTTCATAAACGATGTATATTCCGGTTCTTTAATCTTTATATAATTGGCAGTATCTGATATGCTATTAAATTCAATGATAGCCGCGTCTACATTTTTGTGTTTTAGGATATATACTTCATTCACTATTTTTGCCCTTTCTCGTACTCCGCAACCTTCTGTAAAAATAATATTTCCCCTATAAATTCATCTATTCGCCACTTAGCTGCCTGGTCATAAAGCTGCCTGGTCATAATATTCTTTATGAATTTTAACATCCTCATTAACCTTCGGAGCTTTAATCAAGTATTCTTTACCCTCGTATAAAAAGGATAATTTGTACCCATCATCTACTGTCACCCATTTATACTTAATACTATATTTGTCTGTAATACCTCCTACATCTTCCATAAGATAACTCATTACTCTAACACCTCATTTCTATCATTAGAAAAGATTCATTTTGTTTATCAAAGAATTTTCAGAATCCCTATCTGTAGACTTATCCAGAATAAACTTGTAGTATGGAATACGCTTTTCTAAATCTTATCATAGCTTGAAATCAAAAACAAGCATTTATAACCCTTATTTCATAGCCATCACTTAAAACAATTCACTACCATAAGAATAAAAATGGATACCGGAAATAGCAGCAATGGCAGACTAACTATTTCCAGTATCCAAAGTAGGAGTTAGACTTTTCTTCTTTTGTCTTAATTATTAATATTATTTTATACTGATTTTTACAGATGATTACGAAGTTCTCATTAAGCAACATTAAAGCTACCGGTATGAAAGCTTCAACCAACAGGAAATGCACCATATACTTTATTATGACAGAAAAAGAAAAAAGATAGGCTGTTACAACTTTTCGCCCGATTTGTGTAAAATCAGCAACGAATACTTGAAGATATTCGCTCAGAAACCGAACTGTTTGAGCGAAGCGAGTTTTCGGTTTCGTGCGAATATCAAAAGTATGAGTGCTCTGATTTAACAAATCGATGGTGTGTTGTAACAGCCTATCTTTTTTCTTTTCTGTCTTAAAAGCCTAAATGGCATTTCCTGTTGGTAGGAGCTTTTATACCGGTCCTACTGCGGGAAACCGAAGTTTACCGTGGGGAAAGGTTAGTTTTTCCTGCCGAGTTTTACTATGATGGTGTCTTCTACGTATTCGTTGTCCTTTAGGTATTTTACGGTTACCTCGACTTTTTCGCCGGCTCTGTAGTATTCGAGCATATCTACGAGGCCTTCTGCTGTAGATACTGACTGTCCGTCAAATCTGGTGATGACATAGTTTTTCTTTAAGCCTGCTTTTTCGGCTGCTGAGCCATCCAATACTTCTGAGATGAGTACTCCGGTTGGGATACCATAGAGCTCTGAAGCATCTGCTGTAACTGTACCACATCTGATACCAAGGCTAGCCTGGTAACGTTCTTCAACCTTTTCTCTGGTTTTTCTTGAAACCATTCCATCTATTATCTCTTTAACTTCACTCATAGGAATTGCATAGCCCATGCCTTCAACCTCTGTAGATGCGTATTTTGAGGAATTGATTCCTACTACTTCACCATTCATGTTAAGAAGTGCACCGCCACTGTTGCCCGGATTTATAGCTGCATCAGTCTGGATAAGAGGCAAATCGTTGGTGTCTGTAGTTCTTTCCTTGGCACTTACGATACCTGTTGTAACTGACTGACCGTAGCCCAAAGCATTTCCTATGGCTACAACCTGTTCACCAACCTTAAGGTCATCAGAGCTGCCTATATTGGCTACTCTTATTGCATCCTTTGTATCATCTGATATAGTTTCCAGCGGTACAACCACTATAGCTAAATCATAGCTTGAATCAACACTTTTTACCTTTGCATCATAGCTCTCACCATCGGAAAATACAACCGATACGTTTTCAGCAGATGCAACAACATGGTTATTGGTTACTATAAGGAGCTCTGTATCATTTTCTCCTATTATTATTCCTGAACCTGCACCTTCAGTTTCATATTCGTATGTACCGAACATACCCTGATTTATCTGTTCAACACCTTTAACATTTATTGCAACTATAGATGGCATAACATTTTCTGCGATAGCTGAAACATCAAGTGTTCCACTTGATGGAGAATTATTATCGACTGTAGATGCTGTCTGAATTATCTCATCGGTTGTTGTCTTTTCTTCATCCTTTGATGTATCTGTTTTAGCATCTGCAACACCGGAATTTTCAAGGTCATCCAAAGCATCACTCACAATCTCACTTATATTCTTTTTCTCAGCAATTCCATTTAATTTGTCTGCCGCCACAAGATTAAATACTCCACCTGCAACGCCGCCAAACACTGCCGCAGTCATAACAACCGCAACTGCCTTCTTAAAAAATCCGCCTGTCTTACTTGTCTTCTTTAATGTCTCCTGTTTCATTTTAAAATCAACTTCCTTTCCGTCATTGAATGTATCCTTATAATAGCAAGGATACATTAAGTAAAACTTAAATTATTATCTTTAATTTAGACATATATTAAATCTATTTTTTGACAGAATTTTGATGAAAATTTGTTTTTATTGTGAACAAATAAATGTTTAGTTGAAATATACAAGTTCTTCAGCAGCAGGTGAAGTCATGGCAACCTCGGAAACCTTAATAACAGGACCGTCTCCTTCAAACTCAGGATAGTATTCCTTTCCAACCTCACCGGTAACCATAACCCATTGTCTGTCTTTTAATTTACCTGCACCTTTATAATATGCCTTAAAGCCTACAAATGCTATATCATCTGCGCAGCAGGTCATAGCAAATCTTCCCGGAACAAATTCATTTTCATTATATTCCTTAGGCTTATGAACCATAGCCTTAAAATGTACCTTCTTGCCTACATACTTATCAGGATTATCACAGGCATCTATATAAAAAAGTCCAAAGTCCTCTTCCTCAAGATCGATAACCGGCTGATTGATATCATAAGGAAGAAATACTTCATCATCTCCAACTTCAGCCAAGCCGTCCTTATTTTCAAATATAACCTGCGCTCTTCTGTTGACTGCACGAAGACTTCTTCTGTATTCAGCCTTCCTGGTATTTTCATCGCATCTGTTAAAGATAATCATATCAGCAGTAGAAAGCTGTTCCATCATCATAGCCTTCATATTGGCTATATATACATCAAAGGTCTGTGCATCTACAAAGGTTATGACCTGAACTATTGTCCAGCCTTTAGGAACTCTTATGGAAAAAAGCTTTTCCATCTTCCAGGTTCCGTTATACTCAATCATAACTCTTGTAGGATTATATTTATCCTGCAAATCAAGCAGATGTTCAGTATTGATATCCTTATCCTCAATATACTCAACAAATATATTTCTTTTCTTAAGCTCGTCTACATCATACTCTTCTATGCCTTCCTCACACACAAGTAAAAGTGTAGGCTCACCTTCAGTAAAATTTCTATCTATAAGCGTTTCTTTAGCAAAGGTTGTCTTACCGCTTTCCAAGAAACCAAGAAACATATAAATAGGTATTTCTTCTATCTGTTCCTGCCTTTTCATTTTAATCTATCCCTTCATTGTTTGTATTATGCAAGCTTAAAGAGTTCCTTAAGCATATCTTCCTTAAGCTCACTTCCGATTACACAAAGCTTTCCGGTATAATCAGGCTTGCCATCTCTAATCTCATACTCACCCGGTACAAGATCAAAGTATATCCAGTCAGCACCTGTGCCTGCAACTATTCCCTTAGCTCTCAATATAACTCCATACTTATCGGACTCATAAGCAAGTACCTCAAGTATTTCTTTCATCTCATCCTTATCATACTTCTTAGCTGTCTCAAGTCCCCAGCTGCTAAATATATCATCAGCATGATGATGGTGGTGATGGTCATGGTCGTGATGACATCCACAAGAGCACTCCTCGTCATGATCGTGGTGGTGATGGTGCTCATGCTCGTCTTCATCCTCGTCATAATCGTGATGATGATGGTGTTCATGCTCATCTTCATCATGGTCATGATGGTGATGATGCTCATGCTCGTCTTCATCCTCATCATGATCGTGGTGGTGATGATGGTGTTCATGCTCATCTTCATCATGGTCATGATGGTGATGATGCTCATGCTCGTCATGCAGCTTCTTTGCCTGCTCGATAAGTGCTTCAAGTGTATTTGCATGCTCCATGGCATCAAGGATAACCTTTCCTTCTATTTCCTCCCAAGGAGTAGTGATTATAGCGCAATCCTTGTTATGCTCTCTTAAAAGTGCAACGGTATCATTAATCTTCTTTTCATCAACATTCTGAGTACGGCTTAAAACTATGGTTCCTGCACTTTCTACCTGATTATTAAAGAACTCACCAAAATTCTTCATGTACATTTTACACTTTTGTACATCTACAACTGTTGTAGCACTGTTTATAACTACGTCAGCGTGCTCCTTAACATCCTCAACAGCCTTCATTACATCAGAAAGCTTTCCGACTCCTGACGGCTCGATTATAACTCTGTCCGGTGCAAAATCATCTATAACCTTCTTTAAAGCTTCACCAAAATCACCTACAAGTGAGCAGCAGATACAGCCTGAATTCATCTCAGTAATCTCAACACCTGCTTCCTTAAGAAATCCACCATCAATTCCTATCTCACCAAATTCATTTTCAATTAACACAAGCTTCTCACCTGAAAATGCCTGGTCAATGAGCTTCTTAATAAGAGTTGTCTTACCTGCACCTAAAAAACCTGAAATTATATCTATCTTTGTCATGTCAATCTTTCCTCCTTATGCCTGACATTATAAATACATTTATAAATATTTTGATATAAACAATACATCAAAAAAATATTTCTTTATCATTACTATTTTAACCATTCTTTAAAAACTGTCAACCATATATTTCAATCATATTTTCATAATAAATCCATTAATATATTCGATTATTTATCAAGAGCTCTGATCATTTTATCATAATAAATGAATACTTTTTAATCCTGCTTAAGATTTACATCCAGCTGATTATATGGTATCTCAATGCCGTGTTCATCAAATGCATATTTTATAGCTTCTGTTATTTCCCATTTTGCATTCCAATAATCAGCAGCATCTACCCAACACCTTGCTCCGATTTTGATAGAACTTTCACCCAGAGAATCAACAAAAACGTTTACCGCTCTGTCCTTAAGTCTGTATTCCGAAGCCTCAAGTATTCCCAAAAGAATTTCCTTAACAGTCTTTATATCCTGTTTATATGATATTCCAAAAATCAAATCCAGCATACGACATTTATTGGCTGTAACATTGGTGATGGAATTATTGGTTATATTTCCGTTTGGTATAACAATCTGCTTATTGTCATAGGTTCTTAACTTTGTATAAAAGATATCAATTGACTCTACAGTACCCTCACACTTTTTGTCATTTTCAATTATATAATCACCAACCTTAAACGGCTTCATGATTAGTATGAGTACACCGCCAGCAAAATTAGCAAGGCTTCCCTGAAGTGCAAGACCTATAGCCAGACTGGCTGTTCCAAGTATTGTGACCAGTGAAGTCACCTGAAAACCAACCATAGCAGCAGCCATTATTATTATGATTGCATATATCACTATCTTAATCAGCGAGAGCAAAAACCCTGATACACTTGTATCAAGCTTTGTCTTATCAAAGGAGCGTTTAATAAGCTTGAGTATAAGCTTTGCAACCTTAAATGCTATAAATAAAAACACAAGCATAATCGCAATCTGTAAAAGCTTATCCAAAAACCATTCAACGACCTTGTCCATATAAGCTTCAAATTTTGATACATCAGCATTATTAATATCTGCAAGAATCATAAAAAATCACCTCAGTTTAAAAGCGACAAATCAGGAATATTTAAGCTGCAATCCCCTCTTTGTCGCCTAATTTACATATACTCAAACATTATATTACTTATCTGATTTCTTTTTAAATACTGTAATTGAAAGCGGAGGAACATTAACAGATATATAGTGATCCTGTCCGTCACACTCTGCTTTCTTAGCCTGCTTGGCTGTCTTGTTATTTCTTCCCTCACCGCCAAACTTCACATTGTCACTTGAGAAAATCTCCTGCCATCTGCCGCCTGTCGGTGTTGCGAGCTTGTAGCTCTTATGTGCCATAGGAGTAAAGTTGCATATAATAACAAGCGTATCCTTTGGATTATTACCCTTTCTCATAAAGGACAAAAGACTTGTATTGGCACTGTTACAGTTAATCCACTCAAAGCCCTCAGGCTTATTGTCAAGCTCGTATAAAGCAGGTTCAGTCTCATAAAGCTTATTTAATTCCTTAACATATCCCTGCATATAGACATGAGCATCAAACTCAAATAATGACCAGTCAATTTCAGTTGCCTCGTTGAACTCTGTAAACTGAGCAAACTCCTGTCCCATAAACAAAAGCTTCTTGCCCGGATGTGTCATCATATATCCATAAGCAACTCTCAGATTTGAGAACTTATCCTCATATCCACCCGGCATCTTTTCTATCATAGAGCCCTTTTCATGTACAACCTCATCATGAGAAAGCACAAGAATAAAGTTCTCACTGTATGCATAAACCATACTAAAGGTCAGATTGTTATGATGATACTTTCTGTAAAGCGGATCATACTTGATATAGCTTAAGAAATCATTCATCCAACCCATATTCCACTTGTAATCAAAACCAAGTCCACCCTCTTCAACAGAATGAGTCATCATAGGCCATGCAGTGGATTCTTCGGCTATCATAAGAACTCCCTTATGAAGCTCGTGCATCTTCTGATTAAGTTCCTTAATCATATCTATAGCCTCGAGGTTTTCATTGCCGCCATAGATATTCGGAAGCCACTCTCCGCCATTTCTTCCATAATCAAGATAAAGCATGGAAGCTACAGCATCCATACGGATACCGTCGATATGATATTTATCTGCCCAATAAAGAGCATTTGCAATAAGGAAATTCCTTACTTCATTTCTTCCATAATTAAAAATGTATGTTCCCCAGTGCGGATGTTCTCCACGTCTTGGATCCTCACATTCATATAAAGGTGTTCCGTCAAATCTTCCGAGTCCATGCTCATCCTTTGGAAAATGTGCAGGTACCCAGTCAATGATTACACCGATACCCTTGCTGTGAAGATAATCTACAAAATACATAAAATCAGCAGGCTCACCATATCTTGAAGTCGGAGCATAGTAACCGGTAACCTGATAACCCCAGGACGGATCAAAAGGATGCTCCATAATAGGCATAAGCTCAACATAATTATAATTCATCTCATTAAGATATTCTGCAAGCTTTCCTGCTATATCACGATAATTGAAAAACTCTCTTCCGTCATCCGGTCTCTTCCATGAACCTATATGCATCTCATAGATAGACATAGGCTTTGAAAATGAAGTGTTTTCCTCTCTGTCGCTTATCCATTTGCTATCCTTCCATTTGTAAGAAAGGTCTACAATCTTTGATGCATTTGCAGGTCTTACTTCACTTGAAAATGCATATGGATCGCTCTTCATAAATACCTTGCCGGACTTTGCCTGTATCTCGTATTTGTAAATCTCGCCGACATATTTGCCCGGTATGAAAAGCTCAAATATACCCGAATAATCAAGCTTTCTCATAGGATGGCGTCTTCCATCCCAATTATTGAAGTTACCAACAACAGAAACTCTGTCCGCATTTGGAGCCCATACTGCAAAAAGAACGCCTTCGATACCATCAACTACCATAGGATGAGCACCCATTTTTTCATAAATGTTGTAATGCTCGCCCTCGTTAAAAAGACTGATATCAATCGGATCAATCACAGACTCAAAAATATACGGATCGATATAGGTAAGCTCCTGTCCGTCTTCGAACTTTACATCAAGCTTATAATCAAATCTCTTTTTATCTTTAATAACAACAGAATAAAATCCTTCTACTCTGTCAGACACCAAGGTGTATTTCTTACGTGTTGCCGTGTCTATGGCACTTACTACCTTTGCACCCGGAAGATACGCATTGATATAAACATCATCTATACATTCATGCATACCCAGGATGTGATGAGGATTGTTATGAATGCCCTTAACAAGAGCATCAACCTCCATCCAGTTTATAGCAAATACCTCTTTTCTTTTGGACATTTATTCTTCCCCCTCTACAGTTTGTGGATAAATATACCACTCCTTAGCTTTGGTTCAAACCATGTAGATTTAGGCGGCATCAGCATACCAGCATCTGCTACCGAAAATAATTCATCTATAGAAGTCGGATACATCGAAAATGCAATCTCCATATCCTGACTTACTCTTCTTTCGAGCTCTTTTAATCCTCTTATTCCACCTACAAAATCTATCCTTTTGTCAACCCTTGGATCATTTATGCCAAGCACAGGTTCCAAAAGATTATTCTGTAAAATAGATACATCAAGTCCAAGCACCGGATCATCAACTCTTAAATCATCCTTTGCAGTGAGCTTGTACCACTTGCCCAAAATGTACATACCAAAGGTACATTTTTCCTCAGGCTGATACATATCCGTCTTTTCCTCAACATCAAATCTATACTTGACCTTGTCCATAAATTCATCAAAGGAAAGACCATTTAAATCCTTTACAACTCTGTTGTACGGAAGTATCTTAAGCTGGTCATGCGGAAAAAGCACAGAAAGGAAATAATCCGATTCTCTGTAATCTGCATCCGGATTTTCATCTCTTCTCTTGATACCCACCTTAACTGCCGAAGCAGCTCTGTGATGTCCGTCTGCAATATAGATATCAGATAATTTCTCAAATTCATTTCTAATGGTTTCTATATCATTATCATCAGAGATAATCCAGACAGAATGACCTATTCCATCGTCAGAAACAAATGAATAAACAGCTTCAGTCTGCTTAACCTTATCTACTATTTCATCGATTGCTTTCCTGGCACGATACGCAAGGAAAATAGGACCTGTCTGAGCATTACACACATCTACATGTGTAATTCTGTCAATCTCTTTTTCCTCTCTTGTGTTCTCATGCTTTTTAATCACACCTGATATATAATCATCAATAGATGCACATGCAACGATACCTGTCTGGGCACGTCCATCCATAACAAGCTCATATATATAATATACCGGCTTATCCTCTTTTATATACTCACCTCTTTCAATCATGCCATCCAAAAGTTCCTTTGCCTTGGCATAAACCAAAGGTGAATACATATCCATATCATCATCAAAAGCAGTCTCTGCTCTGTCAATTCTTAAAAATGATAGAGGCTTTCCGGCAACCGCTTCCTTTGCTTCCTGTCTGTTATATACATCGTAAGGAAGTGCCGCAACCTCATCAACTATATCAGTTCTCGGTCTATATGCCTCAAACGTTTTTACAAGTGCCATATCATTATCCTCTGATTGCCTTTACTGCTGCGTCAATTGATTTCTTATAATCCTCTTCTGAAGAATTATTGAATACAAATAAATTCTCAATATTATCAGGCTGCTTAAAGTTCTGTGTTGCCACATACTCATCCCAGTGCTCAAGCTTCCAAACATCTCTGTCGGATCCTCTCTTTATCATTCTCTGATGAGCAACCTCTATGTCTGTATGTACCCATACAACAAAAAGCTCGGCATCCTTTTCAGCAAGCTTTATCTTAAGGTTCTTAAGATAATCATCATCTCTTATCTCCTCCGTAAATGGAGCATTGATAAGAACTGTATCATTATAATCAAGTGCTTCAAAGGCAATGTCAAGTACAGCATAATATTCATAATCTCTGATTTCCTTCTGGAAAAAATCAGAGGATCTGTTGTACTCTTGTCCGGCCACCTTAAAAATCTGTTTTGATAAAACGATCAATGTATCCTTATCAAGATATACACAATTTGTAAGTGCCTTAGCAAGTTTTTTTGATATAAATGTCTTGCCACAGGCAGGCGGTGATGTAACTAAAATCAACTTCTTCATTCTATATGCCTCCAAAAATAAAAATATTCCACTAAAATACTATTATTTTATCACAAAAGTTCGCCTTAAACAACTATAAATGATAAAAGTTTTTCAATTAACTATCCAATATTATTAACAACACCTACAGAAATATAATTATCAATAATCGCAGCCAAATCACTGCCTTTTTGAGCCTCCCAGATTCTTTTTGGAATAATGTTATATTCATATACTCCTTCTTTTACAATTTCTTCAGTATATCCATCATCATAAAAGGTGTCCGTTGAAACCTTGCAATCTCTTTTAATACCTTTGCAATCCTCCGATTTACATGCAGGAAAATTAATATTCCAAATCCTATTCACACCCAAAGGCTTATCTATATATTCTTCAATTAACCCGTCAAGATACTTATCCACAACCTCGCCGTATTCATATGAGCCCTGTGAAAAGGCTATAGCATGAACACCAAACAACGAAGCCTCCATAGCTGCTGCAACGGTTCCCGAATATTGAATGTCCCTTGAAATGTTGTATCCGTCGTTAATACCGGCAAGCATTACATCAATTTTTCCTTCCAAAAAGCCCGCAAAACAAACACGCGCAATATCCGCAGGTGTACCGTTACTTTTAAACGCATCGACCCCATCAACCGGAAATTTACACCTTGAAATTCTTATCGGTTTTCCATATGTCATAGAGTGCGATATACAGCTTCTTTGTCCGTCAGGAGCCACAACGAACACATTTCCGAACCTTTTTGCAGCCTTTGCAAGCTTGACAATCCCTACAGAATCAATTCCGTCATCATTTGTAACTAAAATATTCATATAATTTTACCTCAATAGATTTATTAAAATTATAACCATCTGATTTTTAACAAAAAATAAAATTACCCAGAGTGGGAAAGCAAAGCTTCTCCACTCTGAGTTTTTTCGTTTAGAATATCTGTCCCGGAAGCTTCATCTTTTCCTTATACGGAAAGTTTTTATCAAACTCTTCTACAGCTTCATCACTCACATAATAACCCTGCGGTGTCTGATATACACCGGTGATACCGTCAAGGTATCCGGGAATCAATTCCTTACAAAGAAAGAATGATGCATCCGCATCCTCCGGCAAATCATGATATCTGATACCGAATTTACTTGAAAAGTCAAATCCGCTCTTGCCGTAAAAGTCAATATTACCCTCAAACAAAACCGCCCCAAAGCCAAGCTCTGCAGCCCTTTTTAAAGAGTAATCCAGCAAGATTTTACCATAGCCTTTACGCTTTAATTCAGGGATAATTCCTATCGGTCCCATGGTAAGAACATCAATCCTTCTTCCGTCATCCGAATCAATAACAGTCCTCATAAACATATTCTGTCCAATCAGCCTGCCATCCTTTTCCATTACAAAATCAAGTTCAGGAACAAATGCCGGATCATCCCGTAACACATGAATCACATAATGCTCACTGCACCCCGGACGATACACATTCCAAAACGATTCCCTGACCAGATTTTCAACATCTCTGTAATCCTTCTTTTCTTCCAAACGAATTATATAATCATTTTTATTCATTATTTATTCTCCTGAAAACTTATGACCTAAAGTTGCTAAATAGCGGGAGGTTTGATTTGACTGACAGCAAACCTCCCGGTTATGCTACAGTCTCCATTGTGTTGTACTTTTTCAAACAGCACTCTCCTTGAAAATAAAATTTATAATCAAACCCGAAGGTTTAATCATTTATTATACATCTCATATAAACACATATATTATATCATAATATATATAATAAAACATTATTATTTCACTTTTAAAATACAGATATTATATTTATTATGAATTAATTATTTTAACAACTTGACTTTTCAAAATAAAATTCATATAATAAAAAAAAGTTGACGGGTTCTTTTACTGAGTAGAGTCTTCTGATTTGAAAAGTTTGCTCGTCTCTTTTTTTATGTCCATTATATCATACATATATAACCTCCCATTTTGTGAGTGTCTCATAAGCATTAGTACATGATAAATATTATATCGTTCTACTTTCCCATTTTCATCTAATACAGGTAATGCAAATCTCGATTCATAGCGATACCAACCATATCTTGCATCCTTATTATGCTTTTCTTTTCGATTTAACTCGTACTCTTTATTAGTTGCTATCTCAATCAATTCAGGAATACCCTGAGCAGCATTTGCTTTAGCCTTTGCACTTGCTCCCTTAAGCCTATGTGTATAATTTGAATTTGAATATTCATCCGGAAAATCATTTCCTATGTATATCACTTCTTTTGATTCTTCTACAATAAATGCCTCTCCTGTAAACTGCCTCAAGTAGTTCTCAACATTCTTCCAATCAACATTTCTCTTACCTTTGAATTCAATATTATTTATCAATACAATTTTACTGCCATCAGTATCAGTAATAATATTAACGTTTCTATCCATACACCTCAACCTCCGTTACATCTCATAATCAGCATACATTACATAAAAACTAAAAACAATAAAAAAAGCAAAATGACACAAATAGTGTCATTTTTATGTTAACTAATTAAATTTATGTAAATTAAGCTAATGATAAATCTAATAAAAAAAGTGAGGCATACATTACCTCACTTAAAAAAATTTATATACTTTACCAAGGACGACAATTTCCACAAGGAGAATAGCCTTGTTTTGTTAATGTTTCCGGATCAGACTCTACATCTTTTCTATTTCCTTCTTTAATTTTATTCACACTTGAACAGCTTGGAACATGCGCTTTCATAGTATTTGTATTTAAAACATATGATGATGTATGAATTTCTGTCGTTTGCTCTATTGTCGCTACTTCTTCTGTTGTCGTTGTTTCCTCAGTCGTTGTTACTTCTTCAGTTGTCGTTGCTTCTTCAGTTGTTGTTACTTCTTCAGTTGTCGTTGCTTCTTCAGTTGTTGTTACTTCTTTAGTTGTCGTTACTTCCTCAGTTGTCATTGCTTCTGTAGTTTCAACAGTTTCCTTTTCGTCTTTTGTTTTATTCATAGCAGATCCAATTATAGCTAGTAAAACAAAAATAACAATCCCATATTTTATAGTTTTTTTCATTTTACACCTCTCATAACAGCAAAGCAAATTTATAACTATAGTGTATATTATATTCTAATTTTCTATTGTTTTCAAGTCTATTGTGACATAGGTTTTTAATAAATAATGAAAACATAATCACGCGAAGCGTGTCGGTTATATAGGGCACTCCCGATATGATTATTAAAACAGGTGCTTAGCGTAGCCGTTTGAAACATGTGAGCACTTAGTAAATAAATGCCCTTTCTTCTTGCGAAGCAAGAAGAAAAATGAAGAACACCACGCACTTGCATTACATGCAAAAGTGAGTGGTGTTCTTCATTTTTATAATTGATACGCATTAGAATAAAGCATATTTATGCACTTAGTACTCTTACATGTTTCAAAGAGTGCGAACGTGCTATGCGAGTACCTGTTTTATAATAATCATATTGGGAGTACAGTCTATATAACCGACCAACTCACATATTTATTTCTTAGTTATATATCCCTGTGCTTTAAGAAGCTCAGCGCAAAGGACTGCTCCGCCTGCAGCACCTCTTACGGTATTATGGGATAATCCAACGAACTTCCAATCGTAGATTGAATCCTCACGAATACGTCCTACAGACACGCCCATACCGTTTTCGTAATCCACATCAAGAGAAACCTGAGGTCTGTTGTCCTCCTCAAGATACTGGATGAACTGCTTAGGTGCACTCGGAAGACCAAGTTCCTGAGGAACACCCTTAAATTCAACTAACTTTTGGATAAGCTGTTCCTTGGTAGGATTCTTCTTAAACTTAACAAAAACTGCTGCAGTATGTCCGTTAAGAACCGGCACTCTTATACACTGACAGGTAATCTTAGGTGAATCAGCAGGAACGATAACTCCGTCCTTGATCTCACCCCAGATTCTAAGAGGCTCCTTTTCAGACTTTTCTTCCTCACCACCGATATACGGGATAATATTTCCAACCATCTCCGGCCAGTCTGCAAAGGTCTTACCTGCACCGGAAATAGCCTGATAAGTCGTAGCAACAACCTCGTATGGTTCAAATTCCTTCCATGCAGTAAGAACAGGTGCATAGCTCTGAATTGAACAGTTAGGCTTAACCGCAACAAAACCTCTTGTAGTACCGAGTCTCTTCTTCTGGAACTCAATAACTTTCATATGCTCAGGGTTAATCTCAGGCACTACCATAGGTACATCAGGTGTCCATCTGTGTGCACTGTTGTTTGATACAACCGGAGTCTCAGTCTTTGCATAGGCTTCCTCGATAGCCTTAATCTCATCCTTAGACATATCTACGGCACTGAATACAAAGTCAACGGTCTTTGCAACCTCTTCTACTTCATTTACATTATGAACAATAATATTCTTGACAGCCTCAGGCATAGGTGTATCCATCTTCCATCTTCCGCCTACTGCCTCTTCATAGGTCTTTCCCGCACTTCTTGGACTGGCTGCTATAGTTACAACCTCAAACCAAGGATGATTTTCAAGCAGGGATATAAATCTCTGGCCTACCATACCCGTACCACCAAGGATACCAACTTTTAACTTTTCACTCATATTAATTATACCTTTCCCTACAACCCTGTATATAAGAAAGATTCGCCACACACACTCATCGTTTAACGGTGGCTAAGCTTTTCTTATATACAGGGCTGTTTACTTTTTAATATACGACAAAACTTAACATTCGTTTACTTTACAATTCTTACTTTAACAACGCCGTCGATGGCACTGATTGTGCTTACTATTGAATCATCCGCTTTATCAGCTACATCAAGTATGGTATATGCCCAATCTCCTCTTGACTTACTTACCATATCAGTTACGTTGATTCCCTTAGATGAAAATGCACCTGTAAACTGAGTAAGCATATTAGGGATATTTTTGTGGCAAACTGTGATTCTTGAAGCACTTGAACATACACCGGCATCAATTGCAGGATAATTAACTGAGTTCTTGATATTACCATTTTCAACAAACTCCATTATCTCCTGTACTGCCATAACCGCACAGTTATCCTCTGATTCAGCAGTCGATGCTCCAAGATGAGGTAATGTAATTACATTATCCACTCCTGCAATCTTAGCATTAGGGAAATCGGTTACATACTTAGAAACCTTACCTGATGCAAGAGCCTCTATCATGTCATCATCATTTACAAGGATATCTCTTGCGAAGTTAAGAATCTTAACTCCGTCCTTCATAAGTGCAAATGCGTCTTTATTAATCATACCCTTTGTTGAATCAAGTGCAGGAACATGAATAGTGATATAATCACACTCTTTGTAAATGTCCTCAACATTTGTAATATGCTTTACATGGCTTGAAAGTCTCCATGCTGCATCTACGGATACATAAGGATCATAACCATAAACTTCCATACCGAGTCTGAAACCGATATTTGCAACCTTGGCTCCGATTGCTCCAAGGCCGATTACACCAAGTTTCTTTCCCATAACCTCATTGCCGGCATACTTTGATTTCTGCTTTTCTACTGCCTTACCGATGTTTTCATCAGAAGCATTTTCCTTAACCCAGTTGTATCCGCCCATAAGGTCTCTTGAAGCAAGTAAAAGACCGGCAACAACAAGCTCTTTAACACCGTTTGCATTTGCACCCGGAGTATTAAAAACAACGATACCTTTTTGGGCACACTTATCAAGAGGTATATTATTTACACCGGCACCGGCACGTCCTACACAAAGAAGCTTATCTGAAAGCTCCATATCATGCATAGCAGCACTTCTTACAAGTACAGCATCAGCATCTGCAAAGTTATCTGTTTTTTCATAATTATCTGTAAATAAATCCATACCACAGTCTGCAATCGGATTTAAGCAATTAACCTTTATCATTTTATATTCTCCTTCAACGTATAGCGATTATCATTAAATCATATATTATTATATAAATGGATTAAATATATGTTCTTATGAATTCTCTTCCTCAAATTTCTTCATAAATGCAACAAGCTTTTCAACACCCTCAATCGGCATAGCGTTGTAGATAGATGCACGCATACCGCCAACTGTTCTGTGTCCCTTAAGATTAACGAATCCTGCTTCTGTCGCTTCTTTAACAAACTTGGCATCAAGTTCTTCATTACCTGTTACAAAAGGTACATTCATAAGTGAACGGTCTTTCTTTTCAACTGTTCCCTTGAACATCTTTGAAGAATCAAGGAATTCATAAAGAATGGCAGCTTTCTTCTCATTATGAGCCTTCATAGCTGTAAGACCACCCATCTCTTTAACCCACTTAAATACAAGGCCGCAGATATATATACCGTAGCATGGAGGTGTATTGTAAAGAGAATCAGCATCAGCCTGAGTCTTATACTTAAGCATTGTCGGGCAAAACTCAGGAACATCATCTCTGATTAAATCTTCTCTTATGATAACCACAACTACACCTGCAGGTCCGACATTTTTCTGAACTCCAAAGTAGATTAAGCCGTAATCACTTACATTTACAGGCTGCGAAAGTATATCTGATGACATATCTGCAACAAGAATCTTACCCTTTGTATTTGGAAGTTCCTTAAATGCAGTTCCGTAAATTGTATTGTTGTGGCAGATATATACATAGTCTGCATCTTCTGATATAGGAAGGTCTGAGCAGTCGGGTATATAAGAGAAAGTCTTATCTGCAGATGATGCGATAGCGTTGGCTTTAAGATACTTCTTACCTTCTTCATAAGCCTTCTTAGCCCACTGACCTGTAATTATATAATCAGCAACACCATTTTTCATAAGATTCATAGGTATAGCAGCAAACTGCTGTGAAGCACCACCCTGAAGGAAAAGAACTTTGTAGTTATCCGGTATCTCAAGTAAGTCTCTTAAATCCTTCTCTGCTTCCTTGATAATGTTATCATATACCTTTGAACGATGGCTCATCTCCATTACGCTCATACCTGAGCCCTTATAATCCATCATCTCATCTGCTGCCTGCTGTAAAACAACCTCAGGTAAAACTGAAGGTCCTGCTGAAAAGTTAAATACTCTTGCCATTTAATAAATCCTCCTGAATTTTAATCTTTATTATTAATATATTTTTTTAATTACATTGCGATATATAATATTTTTATCTATATTATAAATCGTATTACCAATATCTACTTGTTTTTTGCATCAAGATCCTGTTGATCAAAGCATGTCTCAAGAGGAGCTCCGGCAGGAACCATCGGCCAAACCTTATCGTCCTTGTCAATTATACAATCGATTACCACAGGCTTGTTAAGCTTTATAGCATCCTTTAAAGCCTTTTCAAACTCCTTAAGGTCAGTAGCTCTTATACCTGTTGCGCCCAATGCCTCGGCAACCTTAACGAAATCAACATTATCCTCAAGTACGGTATTGGAATATCTCTCACCGTAGAAAAGTGTCTGCCACTGTCTAACCATACCAAGAACGTGATTATTTATAACTACCTGAATGATAGGAATGTTATATCTTGCTGCTGTAGCAATCTCATTCATATTCATTCTGAAGCATCCGTCACCGGCGATGTTGATGGTAATATTGTGACCTTTGCACCGATACATGCACCAACACCGTATCCCATAGTACCGAGTCCGCCTGATGAAAGGAGCTGTCTTGGCTTAGTGTACTTATAGTACTGTGCAGCCCACATCTGATGCTGTCCTACGTCAGTAGTAATTGTAGCCTTTCCTTTGGTTATCTCATATATCTTATTGATTATCGCAGGTCCGGAGAAAGCATTCATATCACCATGATCAGGATATGTTTTCTTTAACTCCTCTATCTCCTTATGCCACTCAGGCTTCTTTCTTGCCTTAATTCTTGAAGAAATCATCTTAAGAACCTCTTTGGCATCACCTATAACGCTTGCATCAACAACTACATTCTTATCAACCTCTGCAGCATCTATATCCAACTGTAATATCTTGGCATTGGCTGCAAACTTCTTGGCATCTCCGATAACTCTGTCTGAAAATCTTGCACCGACAACGATTACAAGGTCAGCCTTATTTACCGCAAAGTTTGAAACCTTTGTACCGTGCATACCAATCATACCGGTATATCTTTCATTTGTTCCGTCAAATGCACCCTTACCCATAAGAGTATCACATACAGGAGCATCAATCTTATCAGCAAGCTTCTTTAACTCCGGTGAAGCATCTGCAGCTATCACACCGCCACCTGCTATGATAAACGGTCTCTCACTCTTATCGATAAGCTTTACTGCCTGTTCCAAATCCTCTGCCTTAATTGTACTTGTAATTCTTTCGATTGACTCCGGTGCCTTTGCCTCGTAATCGGCAACATTGGCAGTTACATCCTTTGTAACGTCTACAAGTACAGGGCCAGGTCTTCCGGTCTGGGCAATCTTAAATGCCCTTCTAATGGTATCAGCAAGCTTATGTACATCCTTAACGATAAAGCTGTGCTTTGTAATAGGCATAACCACGCCTGCTATATCTATCTCCTGGAAGCTGTCCTTACCAAGTGCTGTAACATTTACATTTGCTGTAATTGCAACAAGAGGGATGGAATCCATATATGCTGTTGCAATACCTGTTACAAGATTTGTAGCACCCGGACCTGAAGTAGCCATACATACACCAACCTTACCGGTTGCTCTGGCATATCCATCAGCAGCATGTGCGGCCCCCTGCTCATGAGAGGTAAGTATATGATGAATCTCATCCTGATGCTTGTAAAGTGCATCATATACATTAAGTATAGTACCTCCAGGATATCCGAATACTGTATCAACTCCCTGCTCTTTTAAACATTCAATAATTATCTCTGAGCCTGTTAATTGTTTCATACAAATTCTCCTTTTCTAATATGTTTGATAGAATAACATAATCCATATAATATTTCAAATCATAATTTGTTATGTGAATTGTTTTAATCCTTAATCTCAAGTACTGCGCCTCTGTTGCCTGATGTTACCATCTTTGCATATCTTGCAAGATATCCTGTTGTAACCTTTGGCTCCTTTGGTGTCCAGTTAGCTTTACGCTTTGCAAGTTCCTCATCAGAAACTCTTAAGTTGATGGAGTAATTATTGATATCAATCTCAATTATATCTCCCTCTTCTACAAATGCGATAGGTCCGCCAACTGCTGCTTCCGGTGATACATGTCCGATGGAAGCACCACGGCTTGCTCCTGAGAAACGTCCGTCTGTAATAAGTGCTACTGATGAACCAAGTCCCATACCTGCAATTGCTGATGTAGGATTGAGCATCTCTCTCATACCCGGACCACCCTTAGGGCCTTCATATCTTATAACAACAACATCTCCGTCAACAATCTTTCCTCCGAGGATTGCTGCAATCGCATCCTCTTCCGAATCAAATACTCTTGCAGGGCCTTCATGCTTAAGCATCTCAGGTACGACTGCTGAACGCTTTACAACTGAACCGTCCGGTGCAAGATTACCCTTAAGAACCGCAAGTCCGCCTGTCTTAGAATATGGATTATCAACAGGACGTATAACCTCAGGATTTCTATTTACTGAATTTTTAACAGCTTCACCGATGGTCTTACCGGTAACTGTCATACAATCTTCATTTATAAGTCCGATATCACAAAGCTCTTTAACTACTGCATATACACCGCCTGCTTCGTTTAGGTCTTCCATATATGTAGGACCTGCAGGTGCAAGGTGACAGAGGTTAGGAGTATTCTCACTGATCGGATTGGCAAATGATATATCAAAGTCAAAGCCTATCTCATGTGCAATTGCAGGAAGATGAAGCATGGAATTGGTTGAGCATCCAAGTGCCATATCCACTGTAAGAGCATTTAAGATAGCATCCTTTGTGATAATGTCACGTGGGCGGATGTTCTTCTTTAACATATCCATAACTGCATATCCGGCTTTCTTAGCAAGACGAAGTCTTTCTGAATAAACTGCCGGTATAGTTCCATTTCCCGGAAGTCCCATACCAAGTACCTCAGTAAGACAGTTCATAGAGTTTGCAGTATACATACCTGAACATGAACCGCAGGTAGGACATACCTTTTCCTCAAATTCAATTACATCCTCATCGGTAATCTTTCCGGCAGTACGTTCTCCGACTGCTTCAAACATAGATGAAAGACTTCTCTTTCTTCCGTGTATATGTCCTGCCAGCATAGGTCCACCCGATACAAATACAGTAGGAACATTTACTCTTGCAGCTGCCATAAGAAGTCCCGGAACGTTCTTATCACAGTTAGGTATCATAACGAGTGCATCAAACTGATGAGCGATAGCCATACACTCTGTAGAATCAGCTATCAAATCTCTTGTTACAAGTGAATATTTCATACCCACATGTCCCATAGCAATACCATCACATACTGCTATCGCAGGGAACATAACCGGTGTTCCGCCTGCCTCGGCGACACCGAGCTTTACAGCTTCGGCAATCTTATCAAGGTTCATATGTCCGGGTACAATCTCATTGTATGAACATACGATACCGACCATTGGCTTTTTAATTTCTTCGGCAGTATAACCAAGCGCATTCAAAAGTGAACGTGCAGGTGCCTGTTGAAGACCACATTTCATGTTATCACTTGTCATAACTAATATCTCCTTCTATTTTTTTCTATATTTTTTCTGTAAGCATTCAGCAGTAAATTTTAGTTAAACTTTGATATGATAGTATAAATCATACTCCATCCATAATATAATGTTGCGGCTAAATTAATCACCATTGCGATTATTCCCATCAGTAACGATATCGCCTTTCGTGTCTTTATACCGCCCTGTATGGCCTTAAAACTACAGTAAACCCCGGCCAGTAACAATATAATCAACCATGTACTGATAACCCTTATTCTGAAGCTACCGCATAATATCGACAATATTACACCTACAATACCTATTCCGATAGCAAATTTCCATTCATTTTCAGGTTTATCCAAATCATCTTGTACATTTGCACCATTTTGCATATACTGTTGATTCATATCTTGTTGATTCATATCTTGTTGATTCATATACTGTTGATTCATATACTGTTGATTCATATACTGTTGATTCATATACTGTCTGTTATTCTCATCCATTTTATTTAACTCCCGCCTTATTACACTCTTTCGGCTATAAGGGTGCCCATCTCATCGCATTTAACCTGTGGCTCGCCCGGTTTAGCGATATCGATGGTTCTATATCCTTCTTCCAGTACTTTCTTAACTGCATTTTCTATAGCATCAGCTTCTTTATCAAGGTCAAATGTGTATCTTAACATCATGGCTGCGCTTAATATAGTAGCTATAGGATTAGCTATGTTTTTTCCTGCTATATCCGGAGCCGAACCGCCTGATGGCTCATAAAGACCATATTTTGTTTCATTTAAGGACGCTGATGAAAGCATTCCGATTGAGCCTGTTATCATGGATGCCTCATCGGAAAGTATGTCACCAAACATATTCTCCGTAAGCATTACATCAAACTGAGCCGGGTCTTTTACAAGCTGCATAGCGGCATTATCCACAAGCATTGTTTCGTAAGCTACCTCAGGATAATCCTTTGCCACCTCCTCAGTTACCTTTCTCCAAAGACGTGACGAATCAAGCACATTTGCCTTATCAACAAGAGTAACCTTTTTTCTTCTTTTCATAGCTATATCAAATCCCTTTATCGCTATCCTTCTTATCTCATTTTCATTATATGTAAGCGTATCTACGGCCGTCAAAACGTTGTCGACTTCCTTTGTATATCTGTCTCCGAAATAAAGTCCGCCTGTAAGCTCACGCATAATCATCATGTCAAAGCCTCTTTCGGCAACACTTTCCTTTAACGGACAGGCCTCTTTAAGCTCCGGATAAAGATAAGCCGGACGAAGATTTGCAAAAAGTCCAAGCTCCTTACGGATTTTCAAAAGTCCTGCTTCAGGTCTTTTATTTGGAGGAAGCTTATACCAAGGTGAAGTCTGTGTATTTCCTCCGATTGAGCCAAGCAAAACCGCATCCTTTTTCTTTGCTATGGCAACCGTTTCATCGGTAAGAGGCTCACCATACTTATCTATCGAGCAGCCACCCATAAGAAGCTGTTCATAGTTAAAGGTATGTCCGTATTTTTTTCCTACGGCATCGAGCACCTTCATGGCTTCGGTTACTACCTCGGGACCGATTCCGTCACCCTTTATAACTGCAATATTACAATTCATGTTTTTTTCCTTTCTTACGTTGTTGATTTGTTTTTCCCTAAACAGGTAACAAATCTTGGTTTTTTTAGTTTTTGTTACCGGCTTGTCTTCTTTTGTTGCTTTAATTTTCCCTAAACAGGTAACAAATCTTGATTTTTTATAGCTTTTGTTACCGGTTTTATCTTTTTTGTTGCTTTGTTTTTTCCTAAACAGGTAACAAATCTTGGTTTTTTATAGCTTTTGTTACCGGCTTTATCTTTTTTGTTGCTTTAATTTTTCCTAAACAGGTAACAAATCTTGATTTTTATACTTTATTTATTATAACTTCTTACCCGAAAGCTTCTCATAGCCTTCGAGGTAGATTGCTATGGTTTTATCAACTACGTCCTGTGGCAGTGTCCAGTTGTGGCCTTCATGGCTCTTTAACCAGTCACGGGCGAACTGCTTATCAAAGGATGGCTGGGAATGTCCCGGCTCATATACATCTGCCGGCCAGAATCTCGAGCTGTCAGGGGTAAGCATTTCATCACCTAAAACCATATTGCCATCTTCGTCAAGTCCGAATTCAAATTTTGTATCCGCTATGATTATGCCCTTGGTAAGTGCATAATCGGCACATTTTTTGTAAAGTGCTATTGTATAATCCCTAAGCTTTGAAGCATATTCCTCGCCTTTACCCGGGAAGTATTTCTCGAGGTGTGCTACGCTTTGCTCATAGGAAATGTTTTCATCATGCTCACCTATTTCAGCCTTTGTGGAAGGTGTGTATATAGGTTCCGGAAGCTTATCAGACTCCTTAAGACCGTCAGGAAGCTTTATACCACATACGGTACCATCCTTCTTGTAGCTCTCCCAACCGCTTCCTGTTATATATCCACGAACGATACACTCGATAGGAAGCATTTCAAGCTTCTTACACATCATTGAATTGCCATCAAACTGTGGCTGTCTGAAATACTCCGGCATATCATTTACATCTACGGATATCATATGGTTTGGAATTATATCCTCTGTCATGTCAAACCAGAGCTTTGACATCTGGGTAAGCACTGTACCCTTTTTGGTTACGACATTGTTAAGTATTACGTCAAAGCAGCTTATTCTGTCTGTAGCTACCATAATAAGATTGTCGCCGTTATCGTATATCTCTCTTACTTTACCTTCCTTAACCGGTTTAAATTCTTTCATTTTTTCTTCCTTTCTCTTTACGGACTTTCCAGAATAGAAATTAATTCATCGCAGGCACGCTCTCGCTACTCTCACACGCAACGGTACTAAACTCGCATGCTCGTTAAGTACCGGCGTGTTCAAAGTACCTGCTTATGAATTATTTCTATTCTGTCAAGTCCTGTTAAATATTAACAGTTAAAATAAATACTAAATAATTTTTTTTATGAGTTATTAATCAATAAAAAACTAAATAATTATAAATTAATTTTTAGCATTAATTCTTGCTATAAGGCCACCGCTTTTTATAATCTCCTGCATAAACGGAGGAAACGCCTGTCCTTTAAATTCCAAACCCTTTGTCTTATCATATATCATACCGGAATCAAAATCGATTTCCACTGTATCACCGGCTTCGATTGCCTTGGCAGCCTCAGGACATTCTATAATCGGAAGTCCTATATTGATTGCATTTCTGTAAAAGATTCTGGCAAAGGTTTCGGCTATAACGCAGCTTATGCCTGATGCCTTTATGGCTATCGGTGCATGCTCTCTCGAAGAACCACAGCCAAAGTTCTTGTTGGCAACCATGATGTCGCCCGGCTTAACTCTTTTTACAAAATCCTTATCTATATCTTCCATACAATTTTTCGCTAATTCAGCAGGGTCTGATGAATTAAGATATCTTGCAGGAATTATAACGTCTGTGTCTACGTTATCACCGTATTTATGAACTGTTCCACACGCTCTCATTTTCATAACCTCCTTTGTCCTATAATCCAAGCTCACATGGACAGCTTATCTTACCTGTTATAGCTGATGCCGCAGCAACGGCAGGGCTTGCAAGGTAAACCTCTGAATCCACATGTCCCATTCTGCCTACAAAGTTACGATTGGTTGTTGAAACTGCTTTCTCACCGGCAGCCATAACTCCCATATGTCCTCCCAAGCAAGGACCACAGGTAGGTGTTGAAACTATAGCACCTGCTTTTATAAATATTTCAGTCAAGCCTTCATTTAACATCTGAAGATATACATCCTGAGTTCCCGGAATAACGATAACTCTTACTCCGTCAGCGGCTTTCTTTCCCTTCATAATATCAGCTGCAATTCTCATATCAGAGATACGGCCGTTTGTACAGGAACCTATTACAACCTGATCAATCTTTATATCGCCAACCTCATCGATAGTCTTTGTATTTTCAGGAAGATGAGGAAATGCTACGGTAGGCTTAAGAGTAGATAAATCAATTGTATATTCCTCATCATACTCTGCATCGGCATCAGCCTCATACTTTGTATAAGACTTGGTTGAGTGTTCCTTCATATATTCTTCTGTGAGTTCATCTACAGGGAAGATACCATTTTTGGCACCTGCCTCTATAGCCATATTGGCTATGGTAAATCTGTCATCCATGGTAAGATTCTTAATTCCCTCACCGACAAATTCCATGGAACGATACAACGCACCATCCACACCTATCATACCGATAATGTGAAGGATAACATCCTTACCGCTTACCCATTTTGCCTTTTCTCCTACTATATTAAACTTGATTGCGGAAGGTACTTTAAACCATGCCTTACCGGTAACCATACCGGCTGCCATGTCAGTACTTCCAACACCTGTTGAAAATGCACCGAGTGCACCATATGTACATGTATGTGAATCAGCACCTATACAGGTTTCACCTGCCACTATAAGACCTTTTTCCGGTAATAATGCATGCTCGATTCCCATTGCACCTACATCAAAAAAGTTTGTAATATCATAGTCCTTTGAAAACTCTCTTACGCATTTACAATGCTCTGCACTCTTGATATCCTTATTAGGAGTGAAGTGGTCCATAACAAGAGCAACCTTATCCTTGTCGAACACTTCTTTTTTGTTGAATTTCTCCATCTCGTGAATTGCAACAGGAGCTGTGACGTCATTGGCCAAAACCAAATCCAAATCTGCTTCAATGAGCTGTCCTGCGCTTACACTTTCAAGTCCTGCATGAGCTGCAAGAATTTTCTGTGTCATAGTCATACCCATATTGGTTTCCTCCATAATATTCTTTTTAGCGGAAATTTGTGGGGCGTGCCGATGTAATTTCTTGACTTAGTTGTACAGATAACCAATGTATCGCAGGCACGCTCCCGCTACCCTCAGACGCAGCGGTACTAAACTCTTCGTATGCCAATTATAATCAACTCTTTACTTCGTAAAGTTGATTATAATCGTCATACAAATCGCTAAGTACCGGTGTCTTCAGAGTACCTGCTTATACATTGTTATCTGTACAACTAAGACTTAAGTTTTTGTACGGCACGCCAATTAATCCGCCAGTAAACTGATTGTTATTGTAACATAAGGAGATTTTTTTTCATAATGAATATTATTAATAGGTGATATAACTTGAAGTTATAGCTTTATTAGTGTATAATAAAATACTGTTATATGATTTATACTTAATTCAAATAAATATTTATGTCTGAAACCAATTAGGGGTAATGTTTTTTATAGATTAACGTAGATATATTATTTTGTTTTTATAATCTGATAATTTGTGAGGTTTTGTTATGTACGATAATTTGAATAATTACAAGGTTTTTTATAATGTTGCCAAGTATAAGAGTCTCAGCAAGGCGGCGGAAAAGCTTTTTATCAGTCAGCCTGCTATCAGTAAGTCCTTATCCAAGCTTGAGGAGGGACTTGGTGTAAAATTATTTGAAAGAACTTCAAAGGGTGTTGCCTTGACATCAGAGGGTGAGGTTTTATATAAGCATATAGATTCTGCATTTGAGAGCATTACAAAGGGCGAGGACGAAATAAAAAAGATTAACGAGCTTGGTATCGGTCAGCTGAGAATCGGCGTCAGCACCTCACTATGCAAACATATACTCCTTGATTATCTCAAGGGATTTATAACCGAAAATCCTCATATCAAGGTAATTATCGACTGTCACTCTACTATCAATACTATCAAACTCTTACAGGCTGATAAAATTGATATAGGTCTTATCTGCGAAACGGATATACCAAAAGGATACGAATATAAGAAACTTCAGGACATACATGATATATTTGTAGCATCGGACAACTATATAGACAATCTTCATCTAAGAGAAAAGGATGAGTCTGAGGTGGTTGAAAGTCCATACTTTTTTGCAGGTAACCTTACATCATTTATAAACGATAAAGAAAACAAGAGTGATTTTAAGCTTTCCATAAAGGAAATACTTGAAAAATCAAATCTTATGCTGTTAGAACCTAACAATATAACCCGAACTCATATAGACAGATATCTGGCTGAGGAATGTATATATCCAAATCAGGTACTTGAGATCAATAACATGGATCTTCTCATAGATTTCGCTGCCATCGGTATGGGAGTCGCAAGTATAGTACGTGAATTTGCGACCGATTATCTGGAAAGTGGTCAGATTATAGAACTGCCACTTGAAAACGAGGTCAAAAAAAGAACCGTAGGTTTCATCTATCCAAATGGAAAGATAAAACATGCAGCTCTTAGTAAATTTATTAGTTATTGTTCAAACGATTATCAAAAATGATAATCTATTCCTGCTTGTTTCATAATACCATTAGCAGTGTGTCGAGATTTAATTTTTGAATCTACAGGAAAATGCTTATTTGTAATCGAGCTATACCAAATATCATGATCCCCTTTTCCATGCCTTACGAACCAGCAGTTATTATCTTTAAGTATCTCTCTAACTTTCTTTTCAAATTCTGCCATTAGGCAACCACTTCCTCTCTGTTTTCGAGGAAAAAATATAAATATTTAGGATTAGGAAGATTATTCAACTCTACAAGTTCAGGTATAAGTTTTCTTGTTCTATCCATAAGATTATCCAAAGATTCCGATTCTATTGTCAAAGGTAAATAATCATTTTCAGCAATCCACACCTTTGCTTCACTATCCCATTCAATTCTTATTACGTATTCCATACTTTCACGCCCCTTTTACCTATGATATATTTTTAGTCAAAATCCTTCTTAAAAAATATTTTAACACTTTTCCATCTGAAAGTATATAGCCGTTTAATATATTCTCAACTAAAATCATGCCTTTATTTTACATTATTCTAACAAAAGAACAAAATCATTTCACACTCTTCTCGCCTTTCTTCCCAACAGGAAGCTCTGCAAGTATAATCGCCACAAACATAATTACACATCCGATTATCTCATCCACAGACATCTTCTGACCAAGGATAAGGAAACCGGAAATCGCCGAAACAACCGATTCAAGGCTCATAATAAGCGATGCCACAGTCGGATTGACATCCTTTTGACCGATTATCTGCAAGGTATAAGCAACCCCGCAGGACATAATACCCGAATAAAGTATAGAAGGTGCAGCCTTAATAATCAAATCCATAGTAGGCAGCATATCATAAACAACTCCATCCATCGGATATAAGAAAACCGCACTCAGCAAAGCTGCTGTATAAAACTGCGTACTTGATATAATCACACCATTTACCTTTTTAGTATTGGCATAATCGACAAAAATAATATGAAACGAAAAAATGAGTGCACATATAAGAAGCTGTACATCCGAAATCTCAAATACATACTCTCCACCTCTGCCTATGCACAGGAAATAAAGTCCAACGAGGGCAAGCAAAACACAAAACCATATAATCGGCGAAGTCTTTTTCTTAAAAAATATACCTACTATCGGTACAAGAATGATATAAAAAGCAGTTATAAAGCCTGCCTTACCTGCAGATGCGTGAAGCATAGCCATCTGTTGAAAATTGCTTGCAGCACAAAGGATAATACCGCATACAATTCCGTATCTGACAGAACGCTTAAATACTTCTTTATCTTCAATTCTTATATCATCCTCTGATATACCATCCTTTAATCTGCTCTTCTTGCTGAGATTATTCATGAAAATAATAACAGGTATAAGTATAGTTCCACCAAGTATGTACCTTGTTACACTAAATGTAAAAGGGCCTATATATTCCATACCTGCCGACTGGGCAACAAAGGAGGTTCCCCATATTATAGCAGTAAGCAAAAGTAGAAATGAGTTGCGCAATGAATTGTCTTTTTTAGCCATAATCTAATCCTGTTCTTTAAAAAGTCTAATAGTATTTATAATAAATTATTTTTTCAATGTCAACATTTTTTACAGAATAAAACAAGGAGCGTATCGGCACAAGCCTCTACGCTCCTGTTAATTGTATTATTTTTTAATATATCTTTTACTTGAACATCTTCTTATGTCTTCTTCTGAATATAAGAAGATAAACAATACCTGCAAGTGATATGAACATCATAGCTGCTACCGGCTTAATCGGTGTCGTATCACCTGTCTTAACTGATGGAGGTGTGGTCTTTTCAGGTGGAGTAACTGTTGTAGTAAGTCTGTCTATCATAGTTACGGAAATCACCTTATTTTCGCCTGTACCAACCTTGTCATCAGGTATTTCAAATACGATTGGTTCAGCAATATCATATCCCTCAGGTGCCGCTAACTCAACTAACTGATAACTTACTCCATCTTCAAATACATCAGCAACCTCATATGCAGTAGTTGTTGAAACCCATTTGATTTCTTTTCCATCAGCATCCTTTACAGGAGCACCATTCATATCAAGTACAGCAAGTGTAGCTCCAGGAAGAGGATTATTGTCTCCATCAACCTTAAGGAAGTTAACTACTACAGAAGGTTCAAGCCAGGTTATCTCACCATTTGTTCCAAGAACAATCGTTCCGCTTCCATCCTTCAATGTAGCTCTAACTACATCCTCACCATCAACCTTAAAGCTCATCTCGATAGGATTTTCAGATACATAGTAGCCTTCCGGTGATTCAAGCTCTCTTATGACATAATTAATACCTGTAATTACACCCTTAAAGGTTACTACTCCATCCTTATCTGATACCGCTGTTGCTACAAGAGTCTCTTCAGCAGAGTCGTTTTTCCTATAAAGTCCGTAAGTTGAACCGGCAAGCTTCTTTGACTTATCCTTTTCACTTACCTTAGTAAATACGATATCTGTTCTATACTGGTCATCAACTATTCTGTTACCTTCGATCTTATTGCCATCCTTGTCGGTAAGTCCTGCAAAATTATTATCATCAACTGTTGCGTAGAAATAATCCTCACATATCTTAAATGCATCTACACTCTTTGATTCGCGTATCTGATATTTACCCTTTGCAAGCTTAGTAAATATAACGATACCATTTTTACTTGACTTAGCCGTTGCGACAGGAGCATCCGATACATTGCCGTCCTCATCAATTGAGTATGCTTCAAACTCAACACCCTCAAGCGGTGCATAAGCTGCCGGATCAGGCGCGCAGGATTCATTTACAAGACCATACTTAGTAAAGTTAAGACTTGTTATATCATCCTTTACAAGAAGCACTCCTTCACTCGATATAGCTGTTGTAGTCTTATCATAATCAATTGTTGCGTCAGACTTAAGCGCAAATGTCGTATCTGTTGTAATCTTATAACCTAAAGGAGCAACTGTTTCTCTAAGAGTATATGTTACATTTGGACGTAAGCCTTCAATCTCCTTAGGTTCATCGGTTGAATCCCACTCGGTTACCACACTGCCGTTTTCATCGATAATCTGAATGTGAGCACCCGGTACCTCTTCCTCAGAAGTTAAATCAACCTTAGAAATCTTAACCTTGTAAACTCGTTCATCTTCAACAATTATCTGACCGGTTTCTCTAACCTTAAATGTTCCGTCTGTATCTCTTACAAAAAGCTTACGTATTCTGCCGTTAGCAGTCTCAACAAAGCTTACTCTAAATACCACTTCATCAGCCTCGTAGAAGCCTTCCGGTACAGTAGTCTCTTTTAATGTATACTCTTCATTTACACTAAAATCATCAACCCTGAATCGAGTTGCATTGGCTGTAGTAGTAAAGCTATAAGCCACATCTCCGTTATCTTCGTAGATAGTAAGCCCTGCTCCTGCAAGAGTCTGTCCGCTTGACTTATCAAGCTTAATAAATGAAACATAATTCATCGGAGCATCCTGCATTACTACGGTCATGTTGGTATTTGTTACCCATGAACCATCAGCCTGCTTAATCTTAATTACATTATCTCCACCCTCATTGACGATCTTAAAGGTTATATCTTCTGCAACCTCATAACCATCCGGTGCAGTTATCTCAGTAAGCACATAAGGTGTGTCAAGTTCAAATGTCGAGTAGTCAATCTCCCACTTTCTGCCATTTGTTGTATGCTCAAGCTTGTTGGTTGTAGTAATCAGATTTCCATGCTCATCAACAGTCTTTTCATAAACCGGTCTGCCATTTTCATCTGTTATCTTAAGCTTTGCGCCCGGCAGCTCATCACTCGTTACAAGGTCAACCTTACTAATCTTGACAACATCTCTTGCCTTATCTTCCATAACAATCTTTCCGTCGGAGCTATGTGAGAAATCTGCTTCTCCTTCTTTTTGTACATAAAGCTCACTATCGTTATCTATATAGAACTTTATCTCAGCCGCAAGATAATGTGTAGGAACTCCATTTACATCTTTTGGAGCATCAATTTCCTTTAAGATATATACCTTGTTCTTTTCCAATGAACCTGTTCTGATTTCATAAGCATTTGCAGTTGAAGTAAAGCTATATTTTTCAGTTCCATCCTGACTTACAACAAGCAAAGCACCTCTAAGCTCAACGCCCGGATTAGAAGGATCAACCTTACTGATATATATTGTTCCCTCTTTCTTATTATATACCTTTATCTCCATACCGGTCTGGTTTTCACCATTTACAACAAGAGTATTATCATTTGTAATCTTAAATGTAATCGGATTTATAATTTCAAATCCCTCAGGAGCAGTTGTTTCTTCAAGTATATACTCCTTATCTGCTACAAGTCCAAGACTAAGAACATTTAACTTAAGCGTTCCAACTGAATCCACTTCCATACCTGACTGTATAAGTCCACTTCCGTCTTTAGCATATATAGAGAATACAGCTCCCGGAAGCTTATCATCTGTAGCTTTATTTAACTTGGTAATCGTAAGCTCCAATGGTTCATCAAACATGGTAAGTGTATACTTGCCTTCTACAGCGGTAAGTTCAATCTTTGCTGTGTCAGCTTCACCCTGCTTCTTAGTCCACACTTTGTTATCAGAATCAATCATGAACTGTACGGGTGTTGCAATCTTATATCCAAAAGGAGCAGATGTCTCTTCTAATGTATACCACTTATTCGGAGTAAGTGTACTTAAGTCAATGCTGTGGTTCTGATTGTCAGTACCATTTGTATCAGTAGTCCATGCAGTTCCTAATGTAGCACCTGAAGCATCCTTAACCTGAAGTGTTGCACCCGCAAGGTAGGTAGTATCTGATATCTTCTTGTTGATGATAAGCTTATTTGAAGTATCCTTCATAACAACAGTAACTGCAGCATCACCTGTGCCTGTAACATCAACATATCCGTTTCCATAATTAACCTGAAGTTTATACTTTTGGTTTGTTGAATCATATACAACCTTAAACTTAACCGGGTCTGCTATCGCATATCCAACAGGGGCTTTATTTTCAACCAATGTATACTCCTGTCCTACAGTTATACCTGAATAAACATTGTCGGTATTTCCATCTGTTGTTTGGTTGCCATTCTTTGTATTTACAACTGCATTACCATTTTTCACCTGAAGTTCAGCACCTGTTAATGCTACTGTTCCATCCGCATTGGTTTTCTTGACCTTAACTTCTATAGAATTGGTAAATGTAACACGTGCTTCATCGTAAATAATGTTTGTATAATCCGAATCTCTAACAGTTACGTTTCCTTCAGAATCAGCAGTTACTATTAGTTTGTAAACTCTTGTCGAATAAGAAATAAGCTGATCACCGGTATTAACTTCTTTAAGCACAAAATAGTTAGTTGATCCGGTTGTAATTGTAATATCCTCCGGTTTAAATACTGCATATCCGGTATTATCAGAATTAACAATTATCGGTGTAATTCCATTTGTATCGAAATCATCCCCTGTACATCTGTACAGTTCGAATTTAAACGACTCATTAACATCCTCATTACCTGATAATACTTTTCTTACTGAAAGAGGCCAATCTGTTTTTCCTTCATAAACATTATTAAACTGTATAAATTCATTGTCTGAGGAATCTCTACCAATAATATTTGTTCCACTTTGTGAATCTGAGCTACCGCTCTTTATTATGTTATGCGTAATATCTATTTTTCCGGTAGTATTATTTCTTGTTAATGTAACATTTATTGTATATACTGTCGTGTCATATTTATATCCCGGAAGAGGACGTGGAGAAGGCACAATTTCCTTAACCTTATAAACATATGTTTTTGTATCTTCTAAACCGAGGTCATTTTGATCATATACAATTTTATCAAATATTATATTACCATGTTCATCATTTTGCTTTATCTGAACAGGTGTAGTATCATCGCCTTTATATAAACCAAAACTGAAGATTCTGTTTGCACCCGGTTCAACAGCCGGATCACCAAATGTCTTTAAAGCAGTAATCGTAATCTCCTGCGTATCTTCCTTGGTATTTATAAATTTAACATCACTTTCCGATACGGAATTGTTTAAATCTGTGCTCTTATAATATGTTATCGTTGGTTCAATTCCATTTGAAGTAAAGTTAAATGTTACTTTTGCAACATACTCATTTGTATCACATATAAACCCATCTTTCGCTGTTTCTTTAATAACATATTCATAAGGAGCATGATTTACTGCTGTAGTCGTCTTAATAACGTCTGCAATTCCAAACACCTCATTTATATCAATTACAACATTTCCGGAATTATCATTATATCCCTTATAAATTTTTCCGTCTTTGGTTGCTGTAAACTCAAAGCCGTTGTTATCGCTTCCATAATAATCGGATATACTTGCACCAACAAGCTCCTTATGTGCTTCAAGCTTAAGAGTTGCCTTTTGTTCTTCATTTATAAATACTAAATTGTCGGCTGTAATTACGTTACTCATACTTACATCATTATAGTAAGTCGGAGTAGCAACAACACGATTAGTTGAAGTATCAACACTTAAATCAACCTTTACATAATATACAGCATCAGAATATTTATAACCATCATTAGATGTCGAAGCCACTTCACTAATCTTATAATAATATGGAGAATTAGTAACCATACTATTATCATAAGTTATTGCATCAAAATTAATTATTCCATTTATAGTATTTTGCTTAGTCTGATTCACTCCGGATGATACTGTAGTACCGCTTGCATCAACCTGTTCAAGCTTAAATGAAAATTCTTTAAGATTACCATCTGTACCGGTAATATCTGTTCCTGCTTCTGTTTCTCCGGCCTTTTTAAGCTTCTTTTGTGCAGTAAAGGTTATGGAGCCTTTTTGTGGCACAAGCTTATTTTCAAAAGAAACTGACTTATTTTGTACTGTATAATAAGTAGCACCTGAACTATTCTTTTTTTCAACTGTTTCTATTGATGCTGCCAAAGTCTTTGTTGTATCGTTATACGTTACATTTACGGTAACCCTATAAACACTCTCATCATAGGTAATTGTAGTATCTGAACCTGCAGTCTCTTTTATTTCAAACTGATAACGTCCTGCATCCGATGCCTTAGTAAATACAAGATTAGAAAATGTTATTTTACCATCCGCATCCGAAGTAACAGTTTCGGTATAAGCAGTTCCACTTGCATTTTTATAAAGCTTATATCCACTCGTGCTATTTTCTATCGCATTTATAGTAAATTTAAAGCCTGCCTTAGAGTGGTCTCCCCCGGTTATAGTCTTTTCTGCAGTTATAGGAACACTTACCTGATTGCTTGTATTATCAAATATTACATTTGATGAACCTGTTCCACTTACAGATTGAGCAGTATCATACGTTCCAGTAGAAGTATTATATGCATACTTATATACACTGTCTACTGATGTCGTAAGTGCTGTTCCACTTCCCGGGTCAGTAACGGAAACAACCACGATATAGAAATCACGTGAATTATTTATTCCGTTATATCCATTACCACCTTCATAGATTCTATAAATGTGTTTACCCGTACCAAGCTCAGTATTTGTACCATTTGCTGTACTATACTCTATTGCAGGGAAGGTAATTATATTAGTATCTGCTGACCATACGCCTGTTTTAGGATTAGTCCATGCAGTAGAAGATGTTATCTCAGCAGGCTTAAGAGTATTGGACTGTTCTCCTACGTATCCGCAGTAAAAATCAAATTTACCGTATGTGCTTCCTTTTACACCATCCGCACTACCATCAACCTTCTTTGAGATAGCAAGTGAAACGCTGCCTGTACGTGCAGACTTAGTATTGGTAAAGCTTATCCTTGATGTAGCGACATTGTCTTCTATTACCGCACCGGAAACACTATATTTTGTAATCTTTGTCTCGGTCTTTACTCCTCCTGTAGATGTATCACGAATAACTGTCACATCTACATAGTAATAATTTGTATCCTTACTGTAGCCTTCAGGTGCATCATTTTCGCTGATTCTATATCTGTAAACAGTAGGCTTTGAGCTATCAGTGCTTATATCAGAAGCCTTATAAGTAAGATTAGTAAATGTAACATTGCTGCCATTATTTATAACCGCCGGCTGATTTGCATTGGTCTGAGTATCCTTCACACCATTTAATTCTACAGCTTCAAGCTTAAAGCTAAAGTCATTTCCCGGTGTTACGCTTCTTCCGTTTTCAGTCAAGAGCTTGTTTGCCTTAAGTGAAAGGGTTGTTTCGGCAGTGCTGTTGTTAAATGCTACAGCCTTTGGTTCAGAGGTTTCTGCAACCTCTTTTGTACCGTCCGCTTTGTACTTGGTGTATGTTACAGTCTTCGAAAGCACTCCTGACTGGGCATCTTTATTTATGACAACAGACATGATAACATAACCGGTATCATTTGTTATCTTACTGTAGCCCGAAGAATTTTCTACTATCTTATAGTAGTAATATTGCGGGAAGGTCGTTCCACTTTCAAAGTTATAGTTTATCTTATCAAAGGTTGCCTTAGCATCTGTTTCGTCCGAGGCTGTTGCTGTAGATAATGAATTTGCTTTCCAATTTGATGCATTTTTTAAATTATCTTCACTTATTGCACTCCTATGACTATCGCCCAATGTTGTATAAAAATTATCCGGAATTTCATATATGGCAAAATCAAATGAAAGTCCATCCAACGGATAGGTCTGGCTTGCACCTGTTCCCTTGGTTTTGTTGTCAAGCTTTTTATATGCAACAGGAGTAACATCCACAGCACCTGCATAGCTGTTTGTAAATGCTACAGTCTTGATAGAATCCTCCGCAAGACCTGAAACATTTACAGCACTGCCACTTGTATATGCCTGTTCTGAAACAGTTGCAGCGCCATCCTCCAATATACTATAGGTAATTGAGCTTGGCTGCTCTGATGCTTCAGCAGAGTCAATTGTTTCAGTTACTGTTGCACTGCTTCCGGTTGTAAGGTCTGTAATATACCATGTATACGTCTTTGTAGCTGCATCATAGCTGTACCATTTTGAACCTGTATCAGCACCGGTCTTGATTTCTGCAAGGGTTTTATTGTATGTATGAGTACTTGCAGAAGAACCTTCACCCTCACTGACGACAACAGTAAACTTAATTTTACTTAAATCAAGATTATCCGGAGCATTGTCCAATGTCTTGGTAACCTTAAGGTCTATCTTATTGTTATCCACACGCATGGTTTCACCGGTCTTATATACATAGTGATTCCAATCCGAAACATCCGCTATGGTAAAGTTATAATATCCATCTATTCCAAGATATCCTTCCGGTGGATTTAACTCTTTAACATAATATTTCTTTCCCTTTTCAATCTTCCAGCCTGAGGATGAGCTTCCCTGAAAGGTTGCTTTACCATTTTCATCAGTAGTTGCGGTTACAATTCTTCCTCTCTCATCTGTAACCGGAGTGGCAACTCCATTAACATCAACAAACAACTGGAATTCTACACCTTCAAGCTTGTTAAGCGAGTTTCCGTACTCCTGCTTAAATATATTGATAGACAGATAATTTCCGTAATCACCACCACCCGAAGAAGAATAGCTGGCTGACTTAGTAGCCGTAAAGCCTGCTACTTCAACCACGTTTGTATAGGTTCCGTTAGACAAGACATTTGACTTATACTCAATTGTATAATGCGTTGCATCCTTCAATACAACTGTCATAACGTTACTACGAACATCACAGGAAACCACCTCAGCATTTGCAGGGTCAATTGCCGTTATCTTGATAGTTGAGTAGTCAATACTCAAATTAGTAAAGGTATCTGTAAGCGTTATATTTTCTCCTGAATTTAATCTTAATTTTTCAGGGTTTACATCTATCTTATATGTAGCAACACCATTTTCTTCACTGATAAGTTCCTTTGAAACTACGCTGCTGTCAGCTTTATCAGGCTCAAAATCAAAATTGATGGATGCGCTCGTACCCTTATATTTTGCTGTATTTGTAAGCACACTCTTACCTTGGTTATCCAAAGCTGTCTGGGTTAAGCTTGTTAATGATGATTCATCTTTTACTATAATATAATAGTCAAGCCAGTAGTAATCATAATATTTATCTTCTGAATCTTTTTTAATATCTACTGTAAAGGTTACATTATTACCACTAGTTGAATATGTAACACCACTATCGGTAACAGTACTACTATAATAACCAATTTGGGTTTCCGGACTCCAAACCGACTTACTTCCGTAGGCTTTTGTCTTCCTCGACCAATCTGTTTCCGGAGTTTCCTCGTATATTTTAAATCCTTCCGGTAATGTATCTGTAATAGTAACTGTATCACTGTCAACAGGCGATATCCTTACCTTAAATTCATAATATGGATACTTCTTATCCCCTATAGTTATAGTGCCCTTACTGCCTAAGGATTTATCAATTTCAACCTTAGACGGAGTTGCATCAGCAGAGGTGTCAATTCTTATATCGTTTGCTACAGCGCTTATATTATTGGTATGAGTTTTACGCCAGCTTTCCTGTGCCGCAGCATCAAGCCATTTTTGGTCAACCTTGGTTTTATATGTAAGAAAAATCTGTCTGCTGGCAGTCGTTTCATCAAGACCGGTTGTTTCGTCAGATTTATGAAATACAAGTGTAAAGCCTGACGTAACCGTCTCATTATCGCTTCCCCTTGTTGTAGTCGAATAAGATGCTGTATAACCTTCACTTCCTGTTAAACCGGTTACATTTATAGAAGATGTATCTATATCATCATAATAATAATTTGATGAATTAGGCCCGGCATCAGTAAGTACAAGACTATCTAGTCCCTTAGCAGGTACATCAACCGTTACAGTCCATGTAACATAATCAGACGTTACCTCTGTTGCGGTCTTATTTATAGCAAGCTTATCGCCTATACCTATAGTCGCTTCCGCTGTTTTATCATTTCCTAAAAACGTAGCGGTGTTTTTTAATTTCATATCAGAAATCTGTGAATTCATATCAGTAGCCTTTGTCTGATATGTAATTATGTAATAGTATGGGTCAGTATCAGTAAAGGTATATGAAAAATCTTTACCTGTCGGTTTAGTTACAGTATAAGTTGCTTTGGCGGTTTCTGTTCCCGAAGCATTATCATAAGCCGTTATAGTTATATTACTATTAAAATCTTGATTATCGCTAATTGTAGTATTTGAATCATTAAGTACATCCGTCAAGGTCTTACCCTTTAACGAAACCATCATTTCAGGGTTTAATTTAATGGTCCAATTTACTATACCCTCATTTGCATCTACAACTTCTGCAGTTTTGCTTTGGATTGAACTGTATGTAATATTATTTGTAACTGTTTTGGAATTGTTATATGAATTGGTGTCCTCCGTACTTGTAACATTGGCGGTATTTTTGATAGCTACCTTGCCATCGCCGTCTGTATCAACTGTTGAAATATCCGTACTGTTTTTAAGCTTAACATCATATGTAAAGTCTACATAATATCCGTTAGGAAGCTTATCTATAGTATAGTTTATGCTATTTTTATCAGTAGAAAGACCGGTACCTTCTACAGTAACCCCTGTGGTTACTTCCTTTCCGTAGCTGTCATATATTTTATAATTAACATTTTCTATTTCAAAGCCATTGTTATCAATACCATCATTTAATGTAATACCCGTGCTATAACCGGAGGATTTTACTCTGACAGTATAGCTAAGCTTACTATCAGCCTCAGAGGTTATAGAACCGGTGCTCCATTTGTCAACCGACACATCGCTTGAAAGTGATGCATCGATTGTTCTTGTAACGCCGTTACCAAAGTTGATATTTTGAGTCGAACCATCAAATTTGCCCTTAAAAGTCAAGTAAAACTGGGCATCTTCCGAATTTTTTAATGTTTCAAAGTTAGAATCACTTGTATTAAAATTAAAGGTAATAACACCATTTTGTACGCTAAACGGATTATTTGATACCTTAACGGTTTCATCGCTGCCGCTTTGCTTATAAATAAGGTCTATATATGTACTTGCAATATTATTGGCAACTATACCATTAGGTATAGTATAAGTCATATTTGCCCCATCTTCTATAAACTGCTTTACATCAGTCTCCGTAAAATAAATCGTAAACTCATATTCATTGTCAAGGTTTACACCGATCCACGAATTGTTGGTTGAATCGTATGTAATGCCGGTCTTGGCATCTGCATCAGATACATAATTTATCAATTCAGGTGAACGTGTTACAGTTCCACCATCACCTAAAAGCTGCTCATTATCTATAATATCTTCATCAACAGGATTTTCTTCTACCACTGCTTCTGTTATTTCTTCTGTTGATGCCGGAATATTTACCGCATACTTATCCTCGCCTTCTTCGGAAGTATCTGCACCTTCCTCCGAAGGAGTCACCTCCTCAGCAGTTAATTTCTCAGCACCTTCTTCTGAAGTCACACTTTCCTCAGCAGCTCCTTCTTCTGAATTAAGGTCTACCCCCTCTCCAATGGCAGACTCCTCCCCTTCAGCGTAAGCATTATACCTTACACCGCTTCCACCACTTGGTATAATGATAGACAGCACCATAAGTACTGACAGAAGTATTGCTATCACTCTCTTTCTTGGTCTTGCAACTTTTCTTTTTGAATCCTTCATCTCTTATCCTCCCTGAATGATGATATTATTCTATAACAAATATTATTATTTTAAAAAAGGGCAGACTTACCCTACTATATTATAATCCTACTTTACATAATATCGGATTATATGCAAAATTGCAACACCTTTTTTATGACAAAAAGTGGCTAAAATTCTGTATTTTAGCCACTTTTTCCAAAAAACAACTACATCTTGAGTTGTTTACATATAATATGTCAATATTTAGTTTGAAATCATTTTATAAAAACTGTGTCATATAAATCGGCAACATTACTATATTACCATCTTTCTGATAATCTTTTGTATATATAAGATATTGATCCGATATACGCGATGAATATTTGATTGAAAACTCGTCAATTGACGGATGTTTGCTGTATCCTGAGCTTTTTACCTCGATTGGACATATTTTATTTTTCTTTGTTACAAGAAAATCAATTAGTGCAGTCTTGCCATCTGATTTATTTTTCCAATCAAGAATCTGATTATATATCTTGCGTTTAAATATCAAAACAATCACCTCAAAACTTGTATTATATATATTATATATGTATTATTTCAAAATCGCAAGTTTTATTTTGATATTTTACTGCAAAATCGCAAGTTTTATTTTGATATTTTACTGCAAAATCGCAAGTTTTAATGTGCAAACTGCGCATTGTAGAGGTTACTATAAAATCCATTCATAGCAAGGAGTTCCTCATGTGAGCCTTTTTCGATTATATTTCCATCCTTCATGACAAGGATGATGTCAGCCTCCTTAATGGTTGAAAGCCTGTGAGCAACCACAAAGCTCGTCCTGCCTTCCATCATCCTGTTAAAAGCTTTTTGGATACGGATTTCCGTTCTGGTATCTATAGAGGAAGTTGCTTCGTCAAGGATAAGCATAGGCGGCATAAGGAGCATAACTCTGGTTATACAAAGAAGCTGCTTTTGTCCCTGTGAAAGATTACCTCCATCTTCTGTGATAATAGTATCATATCCCTGTGGAAGTCTCTTGATAAAACTATGCGAATGCGCCTTTTTTGCAGCCTCTATAACCTCTTCATCAGATGCATCCGACTTGCCATAAGTGATATTGTCCCTGATGGTACCGGTCTTAAGCCAGGTCTCCTGAAGCACCATACCGTAATTGTCACGCAGGCTCTCCCTGGTCATCTTTCTTATATCAGTTCCATCCACACTTATGCTACCTGCATTTACATCATAAAATCTCATCAAAAGATTGATAAGCGTACTCTTACCGCAGCCGGTAGGTCCTACTATCGCAACCCTCATGCCCGGCTTAACCAGTAAATTAAGATGCTCGATAAGCTTCTTATCCTCTGTATATGAAAATGAAACATCCTCGATAACTATCTCGCCTTTTGCCTTATCAAGCACCCTTGCACCTACCGGTTCACTAACCTCACCCGGCTCGTCTATAAGCTCAAACACCCTGCCTGCACAAGCGATGGCATTTTGAAGCTCGGTTATAACATTTGATATCTCATTAAAAGGCTTGGTATACTGATTGGCATAGCTTAAAAAGCTTGTAAGTCTTCCGACAGAAAGCTTGCCCCTAAGCACAGCAAATGCACCGATTATACCAACAGCTGCGTAAACCAATCCATTTACAAATCTTGTCGAAGGATTGACAAGTGATGAGTAAAAAGTCGCATTCATACTGTCTTTTTCAAGCTTATCATTTATTATTTCAAATCTTTTCAAAGCATCGTCTTCATAGCCAAATGCCTGAACTATCTTTTGCTCTCCTATCATTTCATCTACAAGTTCTGTAAGTTCGCCTCTTGACTCTGACTGACCCCTGAAAAGCTTGTAGGTTCTCTTTGCTATAAATGCAGCAACAAATAAAGATAAAGGCGTAAGTACTACTACCACAAGGGCAATAGATACATTAAGATATAACATAAAGCAAAGTGTTCCGATTATCGTAACGATTCCTGTGAAAAGCTGTGAAAAGCCCATTAATAGTCCATCAGCAAACTGGTCTATATCCGTAACTATACGGCTTACGATATCTCCATGCGAATGAGAATCTATATAGGAAAGAGGCATATCTGAAAGATGATTAAAGGCCTCAATCCTTATATCCTTAACAACCATATAGGTTATATGGTTATTGATTATACTCATGACCCACTGGGAAAGTGCCGTTATACCGACAACCATCAAAAACTTAACTATGATTTCCTTTATTCCGTCAAAATCAACCTCTCCCGGTTTAATGATCAGATTAATGGCATCACCTGTAAGTATCGGAGCATAAAGCGTTGCAATAACGGATACAAATGCGCATACAAATGAAAGCACTACCCAAAAGGTGTACTTTTTTATGTGTTGCATAATTCTTTTTAAAATCCACGAATTATTTTTTTTCATCTCAAACTATCCTTTAATGAATCTCTCAATTCCTATCACGTCAAACATCTATGCCTTTTCTTTATTCTGCGAATAATATATCTCCTGATATACCTCGCAGGATTTAAGCAATTCCTCATGAGTTCCAAGTCCTACAACTTTTCCGTCATCAAGTACAACTATTTTATCAGCATACATAATGGAAGTTGCTCTCTGTGAAACCATAAATACTGTTGTATCCTTTATCTTTTCTTTTATAGCCATACGAAGTGCCGAATCCGTTGCATAATCAAGAGCCGATGAACTGTCGTCTAAAATCAATATCTCAGGACGCTTTACAAGTGCTCTTGCTATGGTAAGCCTTTGCTTTTGCCCACCTGAAAGATTTTTTGCTCCGCGATTAAGCTTAAATGATATACCACCCTCTTTTTCATCCACAAAGGACTTTGCCTGGGCGATATCCAGAGCAAGCTCTATATCCTCTTTGGTGGCATCTGCCTTGCCCCATCTGATATTATCCTCGATAGTTCCGCTAAACAATACCGCCTTTTGCGGAACCACGCCTATCTTTTTGACCAGCTTATCCTTTGGATAATCCTTTACGTCTATACCGTCTATAAGCACCTTACCCTCGGTGCAGTCATAAAATCTCGGGATAAGATTTACAAGAGTGGATTTACCTGAACCGGTACCACCGATTATACCAACGGTTTCGCCCTTATTAACAATCAGATTTAAGCCTTCAATCGACGCTTCCTTTGCATGCTTATAGGTAAGACCTGTATTTATAAATTCAACCTTTGGAGCTATGTCCACATTATTGTCATTTGCATCTGTAACCTGCCTGTTCCACAGGTCGTTACCAATATCCTCTGAACTAATATAAGCCTGACTGCTCTTCATATCAAATACATCACTTATACGTTTAGCACATGCAACTGCCTTGGTTTCTGTAATAATAAGATTCGCCAGTTTGACAAGCTCCACCAGAATCTGCGACATATAATTAACAAGTGCATAAACCGAACCTTGAAGTATGAATCCACCTTCAACACGCTCGCCACCCTTCCATATAAGTGCAGCTATAGAAAGGTTTATAACCACATAGGTAAGAGGGTTTAAAAATGAATTTATTTTTCCAACAAAAATCTGCCCCTTTGTCAGTTCTGATGTCACCTCTTTAAATTCTTTTTTTTCATTTACCTCCTGATTAAAGGCTCTTATAACTCTGACACCGGACAGATTTTCACGAGTTTTTAAAGTAACCCTGTCCAACTTTTTCTGAACTTTTTTATAGAGTGGAATTGAGATGATCATAATACCAAAAACTATGACAAATAAAACCGGCAGAGTTATAAGAAAAACAAGCGCCGCATGAAAATCAACCGTAAATGCCATAATGGTCGCACCAAATACTATAAATGGTGAACGCATAAAAAGTCTTAAAAACATATTTACACCGGTTTGAACCTGATTAATATCACTCGTCATCCTCGTTACAAGCGTAGACGTACCTATCTCATCTATCTCAGTGTAAGATAAGGTTTCAATATGCTTAAATAAATCAAATCGAAGTTCCTTTCCGATGCTCATAGCGACTTTCGCCGAGAAATACTGTGCCGTAATTGAACATACAAGTCCTATTATACCAAGCGCAATAAGGACAAGCCCCATCTTATATATATAAGGCTTGTCATTATTATTAATACCTTTATCAATGATTGCGGCCATAACAAGAGGAACCAACAATTCAAAGCTTGCTTCAAGCATTTTAAACAATGGAGCAAGAACGGATTTTAATTTATAATTTTTAAAATAATAAAGTATACGTTTCATTTTACATCCTGTATGATTAGTTTTTAAAATATTACCATTCGACATTATACATTATTCTATATTATTTTCAAGCCAAAAAAAATAAATCCGGGGGCAATTATCATTTGCAAAAAAGTTGTGCATACGATAACCTTCCCCGGATATATATTTTCTAATTAATCTTTGTTCCACACTTGTAGCAAAACTTAGAACCACCATCGAGCGCAGTACCACAGCTTGGGCAATATATCATTTTAACATTCTTATACCCCATAGCTTTTATCTGACCGCAGTTCTTACAGCTTTGAGCATCCTCATCATTGACTGTATGGCATGCAAGGCACTCCCATGTTTTATTTTCTTTCTTTAAAACTGAAGCTTCCAGCACACTACCGGCTTTTATCTCTCTGTCAAATGTTTCCGCTTCATTAAATTCACTTTGAGCTTTCAAAGCTGACATTTCCTTACTCTTAGCAACTCTTTCTCTCATTTCGGAAATTGCCTTATCCCTGTCGTCTTTTTCAAGTCTCTCAGATTCATCTCTTGTCATACCGCATGAGCATGAACCTATATAAGAATAATTGGCTTTCTTACAATTATGACATATCCATCCGCCT